>DRLF01000322.1 GCA_011051425.1 Thiolapillus brandeum
ACCTTTTTCGGTGTAGGCTTTGGCCATGACAGGCAGAAAGTCTTCGGCAATGGTGTCATGCACCAGCAGTGTCTCCAGGGTGTTGCAGGTGCCGTAACGCTGGGTCTTGGCGTTCAGGCAGACATCGAAGGCCTTTTTGGGATCAGCCTCGTCATCCACATACACATGACAGATGCCGTCCAGGTGCTTAATCACCGGCACCCGGGCATCCTTGCTGATGCGCTCGATCAAGCCCTTCCCACCCCGGGGAATGATGACATCGATATACTGGGGCATGGTGATCATGGCGCCCACGGCCTCCCGGTCGGTGGTTTCGACCACCTGCACCGCATCACCAGGCAGCCCCGCCTGTTCCAGCCCCTGCCGGATGCAGGCGGCGATGGCCTGGTTGGAATGAAAGGCTTCCGAGCCACCCCGCAGCACCGTGGCGTTACCGGATTTGAGACACAGGGCCGCAGCATCTGCGGTCACATTGGGCCGGGATTCGTAGATGATGCCCACCACGCCCAGGGGTACGCGCATGCGCCCCACCTGTATGCCACTGGGGCGGTAGCTCATGTCGAAGATCTCGCCCACGGGATCGGGTAGCGCGGCGATCTGGCGCAGACCTTCGATCATGCTGTCCATGCGCGCCGGTGTCAGCTCCAACCGATCGAGCATGGCTTCAGACAGGCCTTTCTCCCTGCCGGCAGCCAGATCCTTCTCATTTTCCGCCGCCAGGGTATTACGCTCTGCGTCCAGCAAATCGGCGATGCTGTGCAGCGCCTGGTTCTTCTGTCCACTGTTGGAGGCCGCCAGGGCACGTGAGGCAGCGCGGGCTTTGCCGCCCACTTCCTGCATGTACGCGGTTACATCGGTAATGCTCATCTGTTGTTCCGGGTGAAGTTTCGTGAATTGTTCAGTAGTTTATCAATTTCTGCCCTGGCGCAGAAATTCCGGCAATTCCCAGGGCAATCTGTTCCAGCAACAGCCAGGGATCGCCGGGGGCCGCACCCTTGATGGTGGCATCCGCCAACTGGCATTGCTGCAGCAAATGCGCCCACTGGCGGGCGTCCAGGCGCTTGAGTCCGGCGCTGACCAGGGGGATACGGTTCTTCCATACCCTTGCCCGCCCCAGGGCCTGCTGAACGGACGCACCGGCGGCGATGTCCTGGGCCATGGCGTTGAGAGTACGCACTTCCCGCGCCAGCGCCCACAGCACCACCGGCAGCGGAATACCTTCTGCCTTCAAGCCCGTGATGATACGGATGCTGCGCCGCGTCTTGCCGGCAAGGGCAGCATCCACCAGGGAATAAACGTCGAAGCGGGAGCTGTCCGATATGGCAGCGGCCGCCTGGGCCTGGGTGATTCTTTCATTGCCGAACAGCAGGGCCAGCTTCTCGATCTCCTGCCGGGCAGCCAGCAGGTTGCCTTCGGTCTGCTCGGCGAGCATTTCCGCCACACCGGATTCAGCCTGTAATCCGGCCATGCGCATACGCTGCTGTACCCAGCGGGGCAGCTGGCGCTCATCCACAGGCCAGACCTGAATGATCACCCCCACCTTGTCCAGTGCCTTCATCCATTTGCTGGTGAGAGGCAGCTTGGGCAGGGTGAGCAGCAACAGGGTATCGGCTGGCAGGTTTTCGCAGTAGGTCACCAGGGCCTTGCTCCCGACAGTGCCGGGCTTGCCGGTGGGCAGGCGCAGATCGATGATTTTCTGCTCGGCGAACAGGGACAGGGCACTGGCCTCTTCACCAAGACGGTTCCAGTCGAAGCGCGCATCGGCTTCGAAGATCTCGCGGCTGAGGTAACCGGCCTGCCGGGCGGCGGCACGAATGGCGTCTGCCGTCTCGCCCAGTTGCAGGGGCTCGTCTCCCGTCACCACATAGACAGGCGCGAGATTGCCGGCCAGGTGGGCGTCTAGCTGTTCCTGGCGCAGCCGCATGGCGTCAGCGGATCTTGCTCAGGCGGGTCACCAGGCGTTGCGCCAGTTCGCGGTAGGCGTCCTGCTTGCGCAGCTCGGCCTCGCGGGTGCGTCCCAGCAGTTCGCCGCCCGGATTGTAGACGATATAGCGGGTGCTGAGCGCCTGGTTGTCGATCACCCGGCTCCCCGGTGGATATTCGGCGCTGAAATGCAGGCTGCGCGTGATCTCGTGCTCGACCACCTTGTTGTTGGCGTTCACGGAAAACACGTTGCGCTGCTGCTTCAGACTGCCCAGGTACAGGATGGTGGCGGCATCTTCTGCTGTGGAAGTGATGCTGACGCCGCTGAGCTGCAGCTGGTGAATCAGCTCCTGCACGAAAGGATTGCGGTCCGTCAGGCCGGTGATATAAACGGGGCTGATGGCGGCTGCCGGACGGGCGCTCTCGCCACGGGGATGAAAACCGCAGGCAGACAGGAGCAGGAGCAGTGCCAACAGCCCGGCAGCTGCGGCTGCCATTTTCCTGTTACGGCTGCCCATCATTTCGCCACGATGTTCACGAGTTTGCCCGGCACCACGATGACCTTGCGCACCGTGGCCTCGCCGATAAAGCGTTTTGCATTGTCGTTCTCCAGTGCGGCTTTTTCCACTGCCTCTTTTGCCGCATCGGCAGGCACGCTGACCTTGCCCCGCACCTTACC
>DRLF01000323.1 GCA_011051425.1 Thiolapillus brandeum
GCTCATCGCGGGTGTCTTGCTTGCCGGCGTGATGTATGTGTCTTCCCTGACAGGCCTGCTGTTCTTTGGACTGCTTGCTGTGCTGAGTCTGGGGGTAGCCATACTGGGCCGCGCCATGTTTTATGTCATGGTCATTCCCACTACCATGCCGGGTGCCTTCTTCTGGAAGAACAAAGGCTTCGTGGAACATGCCCGCGAAACAGGCCTGGCGGACATGCCCCAACTGGGTGTCGCCTACGAGCGCCACCACGCGTTCAAACTGGGGGAACTGCTGCAGACAGTGCGTGAAACCAGTTTCAGGGAAAAGCTCGATCAGGTGAAAAGAGTGTTCACCGGCTGATTGCTGAGGAAGCATTCCATGCGGTGCCGTCAGTCAGCGCAGCAACCTGGCGGTTGTTGCGCTTTTTGTTTGCAGTGAAACAGATTGAAACGAATTGGATCAGTGGTGTGGGTTAAAATGACCGATTGACAATGTCCCCAGAATCCGGGATGGCCGTCCCATGAAAAAGATCCTGCAAAAGAAATTCGTTCTGCCGCTCATCGTGCTGCTGGCTGTGGCGCTGGTGCTGTTCAGGGTGAAGAGTAAACCGCCTGTTGCCCATGAGGACCTCGGCTATCCGATAAAGACTGTGGATGTGATGACGGTACGGCCCATACCTTATCGCTCTCATGCCACGGGCTATGGCAATGTGGAACCCCGCATAACCGTCCGGGCGAAGTCCGAAGTCAGTGGCAAGATTGTCTATATCCATCCCCAATTGCGAAAGGGCGCCAGCTTGCCAAAGGATACGGTGGTATTGCGTATCGAACCCACCACTTTCGAATTTTCCCTGGAACAAAGCAAGGCAGGGCTGTCAGGCAGTGAATCCAGTCTGCGTCAGCTGGAAACCGAGGAGGAAAGCACCCGGGCGCTGCTGGCCATCGTACGCAAGAACCTGTCGGTGCAGCAGAAGGAATACAAGCGTATCCAGGAGATCTGGAAGAAGAAGCTGGTGGCGCGTTCAAGTGTAGATGCAGAAGAACAGAAAGTGCTGCAACTCAAGCAGCAGGTGGCGGATCTGGAAGGCAAACTCAAGACCTATGAGAGCCGCAAGGCCGCCCTGGATGCACAGATACGCCAGTCCAAAACCCAGGTGGCCCAGACCCGGGATACGCTGGGGCGCACGGAGATCCGTCTGCCCATGGATGCTCGCATTGGCGAGGTGATGGTGGAGAAGGGGGAGTTCGTGGCCGCCGGCAGTGTGCTGTTTGAGGCCCTGGGAACAGATGCGGTGGAGATTACTGCGGAACTGCCCACCCGGCTGTTCCGGCCGCTGTTTGCCAATCAGCAACATATGCAGGTTGATCTGAATGATCAGGGAAAGTTCTGGAATCTCGTGAGCAACATGAAGCTCGAAGCCCGTGTGCGGCTGGTGGGTTTCCCGGAAGCGGCGCACTGGCAGGGGAAGCTGCTGCGGATTTCTGAATCCATCGATCCGCGCCGGGATACTGTCGGGCTGGTGGTGCAGGTGGACAAGCCTTATGCCGACGTGATTCCCGGCGAAAGGCCGCCCCTGCTCAAGGGCATGTTCACTGCGGTCAGTTTCTTTGCGCCGGCACAGCCGATGCTGGTTGTGCCCCGCAAGGCGGTCCATCAGGGAAGGGTCTATGTTGCCCGGCCAGACAAGCGGCTCGAGATCCGGCAGATCGAAACTCTGTATCGTCAGGGGGAATTCGTGGTGGTGAAAGGCGGGCTGGAAACAGGAGAGAATATCATCGTCAGCGATGTTATTCCGGTTATCGAGGGGCTGCCCCTGAAGCCAAGGCTGGCCAGCGAGTACGTGCGGAAGTTTGTTGCAGCAGCCATGGGTGATGAGGCGGCGATGCGCAGGATTGAAAAATGATCCGTTATTTCACGACGCATCCCACGGCTGCCAATATCCTCATGCTGGTGATCATTGCCATCGGCCTGTTTTCCATGGGCCATCTGAACAAGGAATCCTTTCCCGTTCTCAAGCAGAGCAAAGTGCAGGTTTCTGTAGTGTATCCCGGCGCCAGTCCCCGTGATGTGGAAGAAGGCATCTGTAATCCGATGGAAGATGCCACCGACGGCATCAGTTTTCTCAAGGAACAGGTCTGTGATGCCCGGGACAACATGGGCATCTTCACGCTGGAAATGCAGGAACAGGGTGATATCCAGCAGTTTACCGATGACATCAAGGTGGCTATCGATGGTATCCAGAATTTCCCGGATGCGGTGGAGGACCCGGTCATTGCCCAGCTGGGCCGCACCAGCCAGGTGGTTAAAGTTGCTATTACCGCAGATAAGCTGACCACGGCGGAATTGAAGAATCTGGCGGAATACTACCGCAACCGTATGCTTGAGGACCCCCGCATTCCCATTGTGAGGGTAAGCGGTTTTTCCACCCATCAGCTGCAGGTGCTTGTGCCGGCCGCAAGCCTGCGCAAATACAATCTCAGCGTGCAGGATATCGCCAGTCTGACGGGCGCCCAGGCCATCGAGTTGCCCACCGGTACGCTGGAGACCCTGGACGAGGACTACCAGATCCGTTTCGACAACGCGCGCAAGAGTGCTGAAGCCCTTGGTGATCTGGTTATTCTCAACACGGCGGAAGGCGGAGAGATACGTCTGGGTGATATTGCGCGCGTGGAAGACCGTTTCGAATTCCGTGAACAATACATCGAACTGGATGGCAGACCTGCCGCGGTGCTGGAGATCAGCAAAAACACCATCGATGATACGCTCCGGGTGTTCGATGCGGTGAAGGCATTCGTGGAAAAGGAGAATGCCATTCTTTCCCAGGGTACCCGTCTGACCATTACCCAGGACGTGGCCACCGGAGTACGCGACCGGCTCAGGCTGCTGCTCAAGAACGGTTGGCAGGGTCTGCTGCTGGCAGGTCTGGCCTTGTTTCTGTTCTTCAACTGGCGTTACACCTTCTGGGTTGCACTGGGCCTGCCAATTTCCTTCCTGGGTGGTCTGGCGCTGATGGTGCTGTTTGGCGTCAGCATCAACATGATTTCCATGATCGCGCTGCTTATGGCTATCGGCATTCTCATGGATGATGCCATCGTTATTTCGGAAAGCATCGAACACGAGTACGCCAAGGGCAAGACGCCTGGCCAGGCGGCCATCGACGGCACGAAAAAGGTATTCCGCGGCGTGTTTTCCTCCTATCTTACCTCCGCTTTCCTGTTTGGCAGCCTGCTGATGATGAAAGGCGATATCGGCCAGATTCTTGGTGTGCTGCCGGTTGTGCTGCTGTCGGTGCTTACAGTGTCTCTGATCGAAGCCATGCTGGTACTGCCCCACCATCTGAAGCATTCCCTGGAACATGCTCACGACAAGGGGCGGCCCGCCTGGCGGCAAAGGATTGATGACGGGTTTCTGCGTATGAGAGATGCTGCAGGCCGTGCAGCCGATACGGCTATCCGCTACCGCTATCTTACCCTGGGGCTGGCGTTGGCGATGCTGGTTTTTTCCGTGGGGCTGATTGCCACAGGTATGGTGAAATTCAAGGCTTTTCCCGATCTTGAGGGAAATACCGTGGATGCGAGGGTGCTGTTGCCTCAAGGCACACCGCTGGAAGAAACGGAGTCGGTTGTGCAACATCTTCTCGAGGCGCTGGACAAAACCAACCGGGAGTTGAGCCAGAATGAGCCGGAGCCACTGGTGCGCAACGTGCAGGTCACTTTCGGTGCTCATGCAGACGTGCCGGAGAATGGCGCCCATCTGGCCACCATCACCCTGGATGTACTCAATACCGAAATCCGCCACACCGCTATGGCCGAACTGACCGGCCGCTGGCGGCAGAATAGCGGGGATTTACCGGATGTCATCAGTATCCAGTTCCGGGAACCCAAAGTCGGTCCCGCCGGTCGTGCCATTCATGTGCGCCTCAGTGGCGACAGTCTCGATGATCTGTCCCGGGCGTCGTGGGAAGTGCAGAACTGGCTGCGCGGCTACCAGGGTGTTTCCAATCTGCTGGACGATCTGCGTCCCGGCAAGCCACAGTTTTCGGTGCGCCTGTTGCCGGGGGCGCAGAGTACCGGACTGGATGCGCGGACTATTGCCTTCCAGCTGCGTGCGGCCTATCAGGGACTGAAGGTCACGGATATCTACAAGGGGCGCGAAGCTTATGAGGTGATTGCCAAACTGGACCGTAACAACGGTCGGCAGATGGACGATTTCGAAAACTTTTTCGTGTTTACCGGCAAGGCCGAAGCCATTCCCCTGAGTCGTGTCGCCCAGGTACAGGAAAAACGTGACTACTCCCGTATCGCTCACGTGAATCATCGGCGCACGGTGAATATCTATGGCGATGTGGACGGTGCGCTCGCCAACACATCGGAGATCATCGCGGGGCTGCAGCGGGATTTCCTGCCGGGGCTACGGGAGCGTTACCCTGATATTCGTTTCCATTTCAAGGGGGAGGTGGAGAATGGTACAGAAACCAAGCTCTCCATCCTGAGTGGTTTTGGCCTGGGCGCCCTGGGTGTGTTCCTGCTGCTGAGCCTGCAGTTCAGAAACTACCGTGAGCCTTTTATCGTGCTGCTGAATATTCCTCTGGCGCTCATTGGCGCCATCTGGGGCCATTTCATCATGGGGCTGGATTTCACCCTGCCCAGCATGATCGGCTTCGTTTCCCTGGCCGGGGTGGTGGTGAATGATTCCATTCTGCTGGTGGAATTCGTCAAGTACCGGGTGCGTGAAGGCATGGTGTTTCATGATGCTGCCCGCCAGGCAGTGCGGGACCGTTTCCGCGCCATCTTCCTCACTTCCGTGACCACGGTTGCGGGTATGACGCCCCTGCTGTTCGAAACAAGCTCCCAGGCGCTGATACTGGTGCCGCTGGTGACCAGCATCGTATTCGGCATGCTCACATCCACTCTGCTCATCATGCTGGTGCTGCCGGCAACCTACAGCATCATGGAAGACATGGGGCTGGTGGAAAGGGGGGAGCCGCTGAGGGCTGCGGATCAGCCTGTTCCGGCGGAGGCGGGGTTATAGTCCGGAATGCGGGAAGTCTTCCAGTGGGGCAGGTTCCCCAAGATAGAAGCCCTGGGCGTAGTCGACCCGGGTTTCCCGCAGCAATTCGAGAATCTCCCTGTTACCGACAAATTCGGCGATGGTTTTCTTGCCCATGATCTGGCCGATCTCGTTGATGGATTTGATCATGGCCAGACTGATGGGGTCCTTGTCCATATCCTGCACGAACTGCCCGTCAATTTTCAGGAAATCGACGGGCAGATCCTTCAGATAACCGTAGGAAGACATACCACTGCCGAAATCATCGAGAGCGAACAGGCAGCCTGCATCGTGGAGTTCGGTGATAAAACGCCGCGCCTTTGAAAGGTTGGTGATGGCAACGGTTTCCGTGATTTCCAGGCAGATGCTGTTGGGTGGCAGGTTGGGTGTCTGCAGCTGCTCCAGGACAAAGTCCAGGAACAGGGGATCCGCCACAGAGGCGCCGGACAGGTTGATGGTGGTCAGCGCAGGGAGGGTGCTTCTTTCCGGGTGGTTGGCCAGCCACAGGAAGGTGCTGCGGACCACCCAGCGGTCGATGACCGATATCAGGTTGTAGCGTTCTGCCGGAGGCAGGAATTTGTCCGGTGTGACCAGGTTGCCATCGGGATCGATCATGCGCAGCAGGATCTCCATGCCCATGGGTTTCTCCCCCGGATCTGCCTCAACTCTGACGATGGGCTGCTGATAGAGTACGAAACGGTTCTGGTCGAAGGCGGATTCGATGCTGTTGATCCAGTCGATTTCGCCGCGTCTGCGCTGCAGTATTTCGCCGTCGAACTGGCTGGTGACGATGATACGGTTTCTGCCTTCCTCCTTGGCGCGATAGCAGGCTGCATCTGCCAGACGCAGCAGATTGGTAACGCTCTGACCGGCATCGCTGATGCTGACCAGGCCGATACTCATGCCCAGGGAAAAGATCTTGTCTTCCCAGTAAAAACGGAATTCCTGAATGCCTTTCAGCAATTGCCGGGCTACCTGCAAGGCCTGCTCCTGTGTGCGATCCTTGACGACCAGCCCGAATTCATCGCCTCCCAGCCTGCCCAGAATGTCATGTTCTCCGGTTTCATTGGCCAACAGTACGGCCAGCTGGCGCAACAGTTCATCGCCGGCGGCATGCCCGCAGCTGTCGTTGATGAGCTTGAATCTGTCCAGATCGAGATACATGAGGCAATGTTGGGAACCGGGACTCATGTTGTCCAGAAGACGCTGCAGGGACTGCTCGAAACTGTGTCGGTTGAGCAGGCTGGTGAGGTAGTCATGGCTTGCCTGGTGCAACAGTTGCTGCGCCATCTGGCGGTTGATGGTGATGTCCCGCAGGTAGGCGGTAAACAGCGGTGCATCTTCCTGGTCGATGCGCGTGATGGTCAGTTCGATGGGAAACTCAGCGCCGTCGGAGCGCATGGCGGTGGTCTCGATGCGGGTGCCGATTATCGTGGTTTCACTGGTGAGAAGATGCCGCTGCAGGCCTTCGTAGTGCTGCTGACGGAGGGATTCCGGAACGATCAGCTCGGCCATTTTCTTGCCGATGACCTCTTCCCTGGCATAACCGAAAATCTTCTCGGCAGCGGGGTTGAATTCCAGAATGAGGTCTTTCTGATCAATGGTGATGATGGCATCGAGGGCGGTATCGAGTATGGCGCTCTTACGTTTTTCACTGCGCTGCAGTTTCTGCAGCATGCCCTGCCTGACGGCCACCTGGCGGGAAATGATCCATGCGCCCACGATCAGGCTTGCTATACCCAGGAACCAGAGAATGAGGAGTATGGCGATCTTGGAGACAATGGCCGCGGCTTCCTGCTCACGCAACTGCTTCATGGGGAGGGCGATACCGATGCCGCCGCCCGGTTTTCCCGCTTCGAAATCCTGTCCGCCATGACAAAGGAGACAGCCGGTGTTTACCATGAGCGGCTGCATCAGGCGCAGGTACTCATCGCCATTGATGTTGGTCAGCTCAAAAACTTCCTTTTCACCGTTCATCAGGCGGTACAGTGCCTGTTTTTCCCACTCGTCCGGTATGTTTTCCCTGGCCAGGGGGCTCAGGCTGGTGACCTTGCCGGTAACGCCGTATAGATGGCCATAGTTCTGATCCAGCTCCCGAATGATCCTGGCTGGGTTGATAAGAGTGAGTGCGATGCCGGAAGGTGTTTCGATGTCTCTTTCGGGTATGTGTGCAAGATTGGGATCGGGAGGATAGCGGTCGGTAGCGGGTACATAGATGCGGCCATGTTCCGTGGCCCACAGTCGCATGGCCTGATCCTTGTTGAAATAGGCCCGGGCCTCGGCGGTAGCCAGGTTGAGGGTGCTGTTCTTTTCTTCGGATACGGTCCAGACGGCAATGGTGCCGATACTGGCGCTCCAGAGGATGCTCAGCGCAAGGGCGTAGCTGAAAATGCTGGTATTGTCCTTGGGAGACATGGGTTTAGGGTATCTGAACCGAAGATAAATTGTTGGGCATTATTTGGCAGAACACCGGATCAGGCAATACAAAAATGATTGTGTACGCATTTGCCGGGTTTTTGATATGGTTCATTTCTTTTGTAGCCGCAAAACGACATGAATTTATCAGATTTTCCTTTGCCCGTGTTGGGTTTTGCCGCGTATTCCGGCAGCGGAAAGACTACGTTGCTGGAACAGGTCATACCGCTGCTCCGGCAGTCAGGATTGCGGCTGGCTCTGGTAAAGCATTCCCATCATGATTTCGAAATGGACAAGCCGGGCAAGGACAGTGACAGGTTGCGCAAGGCCGGTGCGGGTCAGATACTGCTTGCCTCCAAATTCCGTACAGCCTGGATACGCGAGGGTGATGGCGAGACAGAGCCCGATTTGGTCGAGCTTCTCGCACGGCTGGATACAGGTGCACTGGATCTGGTGCTGGTGGAAGGTTTTCGCGATGAAGCCGTTGCCAAGATCGAAATTCACCGCCCTTCACTGGGCAAACCGCTGTTGTGCAGCAAAGACGACAAGGTGCTTGCCGTGGCGACAGACCAGCCGCCGTCTCAGGAGCTGGCTGTACCGCTGCTGGCCCTGAATGAACCCGCGAGCGTCGCCGATTTTGTGCTGGATTGGCTGGAGGGCCGGTGAGGGGTATCGCTCATTTTCCTCTGCCTGGTGATGGCTGCTGAGAAACGCCTGGAACTGCACCCGGATTTCAGTATCCGCTACCGGGGCATTCTGTTCGCTGCGGAGCGGCTCAACGGTATTCTGAATGCCCTGTGTCGGCGCTTGCGGTCCCTGGGGCTGGCGCCCGGCGGGGTCGTGGCCAGCGTTGCCAAATCATCCTGGCTGAATGCCCTGTTGCTGTTGGCACTGCCTCGCATGGGATGTGTGTTCTTTCCCGTTGATCCTGCGTTGCCTGTGACGGCTCGACGGCGACTGCTGGCAGCAGCCCGTCCGGATCTGCTGCTGTTCGAAGACGTCTTTTCCGGGCTGCTGGATGCGGAACACGGTACTTCCTGTGTGGGAGAGGCACTCCCACCCGGTGCGGTGCATCTCTTGCTGGCAACCAGCGGTACACAGGGTTTGCCGAAAGTGGTGGAGTTAAGCGGAAAAAATCTTCTCGGCAGCGTGCAAGCTTCGTGTCAGCAGCTTGGGCTGAAAGCCGATGATGCCTGGCTGGCCTGTCTCCCTCTGCATCATATCGGTGGACTGAGTGTGCTGTTGCGCTGCGCCCACACGGGTGCCAGGGTCGTGCTCGCCGAGCACTTCGAACCAAAAACCGTGCCTGATGCCCTGGTGCAGAATGGGATAACCCATGTTTCCCTCGTACCAACCATGCTGAACCGGCTGTTGCAGGCAGACCGGTCGTTCCGGCCGCCGGCTTCCCTGCGGGTCGTACTGTTGGGTGGTGCTGCAGCCGATGCCTCGTTGGTCGAAACTGCGCAGCAGCAGGGCTGGCCAGTGTGTCCCAGCTATGGCCTGACAGAAACCGCATCCCAGGTGGCGACGCTCTGTCCGGCACCGCGGCATTGGCAGCAGGGCTGTGTCGGCCGGCCCCTGCCTCATGCCGAGATCAGCATCTGTGCGCAGACCGGGGCCATCCGCGTTCGTGGTCAGTCCGTGGCGGTTCATGCACGCAGGGAAGATGGCAGCCGTATTCAACTGACGGACCCCCAGGGGTGGCTGACAACCGGCGATGCCGGATGGCTGGACGAAAAGGGGCAGTTACATGTCACGGGGCGGCTGGACGATATGTTGATTACAGGAGGTGAAAACATCCATCCCCGGTTGCTGGAGCAGGAGTTGCAGCGCTGTCCCGGCGTGGATGAAGTGGTGGTAAGCGCCGTTCAGGATAGTGTCTGGGGTGATGCCCTGGCTGTTCTGTATTGTGGAATTGCGAGTCCAGACCAACTGCGCGGCTGGGCGAAGCAGCATCTGCGGGGGGCTTTCGTGCCCAAGCACTATTTGCGCACAGCATCCCTGCCGCGAAATGCCATGGGAAAACTGTTGCGTGATGAAGTGGCCCGGCGCGTGCAGACATTGATGCAAAAAGGCTGAACAGTGTTGCGATCTGCTGACGTGACCGGGATTCACTTCCCATCAGGGCATTTCCGGTCAGTATTCCGGCGGGAAATCCGTGCCATGTCTTCCGGTCAATGGCTTTTGCATTTAATATTCTGGAAAACCAGCCGACAATACATGTATGAATATTTCCATGGATAACCAGACTGCGAAAAACGGCGGGCAGTCGGACATTCTCCTGGAGCAGGTCAGGCTGGTATTTGCGTCGGTGCCGTTTTCGGCGACGTTCATACCCATCGTCAGCGTGCTCCTGAGTATTTTGCTCTGGGATACGGTCGGTCACGAGGCGATTCTCGGCTGGCTGTCGGCTATTATGCTCGTATCCCTGTTCCGCTGGTGGCAGTACTGGCGCTTCCAGGCCGCACAGCCGTTACCGGAAGACACCGAAAGGTGGTGGCGTCAGGCCTTGCTGGGGGCCGCCCTGTCCGGCCTTTCATGGGGTGCGTCAGGGTTGTTGCTGTTCGCCCCTGAATCGATGCCGGATCAGCTGTTCCTGACTTTTCTTCTGGTCGGTGTCATAGCGGCTGCTGTGACTACACTGTCTGCGCTGTTTCCCGCGATCATGTTTTTCCTTCTGGTGACAATCCTGCCTATAACCTGGTCTTTTTTCAGTCTGGGCACGAATCTGGGAACGGTGCTGGCCGGACTGTTTCTCTTTTTCATGCTCCTGATGCTCAAGACAGCTTACCGGCTGAATTCCATTCTTGCCGAAACACTCACCATGCGCCATGACAAGGTCATGGCGGAAGCGACCATACATCATCAGGCGCTCTACGATGAACTGACCGACCTTCCCAACCGGCGTATGCTGTTCGATCATCTGGGGCAGGAGGTCGCCCGCTCTTTCCGGCACGGCTACCTGGGCGCCATACTCTTTCTGGATCTGGACAATTTCAAGAACGTCAATGATTCACTGGGGCATGCGCTGGGCGACAAGTTGCTGAAAGCAGTAGCGCAGCGCCTGTCTCAAAGGCTGCGGCAGGAAGATATTGCTGCCCGCCTGGGTGGTGATGAGTTCGTCATTCTTCTTTCGGAGATCGGAAAGGATTCTTCGCAGGCATCTGTCCGGGCGCAGCGGGTTGCATCTGAAATACAGCAGCTGTTCCTTGAACCGTACCGGATCGACGGGCATACCCTGTACGTCTCGGCGAGTATCGGCATTGTCCTGTTTCCTCTGGATGAGAGCGACCCGGGGGATCTGCTGCAACGTGCCGATGTGGCGATGTATCGCGCCAAGGAAGACGGACGTGATCGTTTCCGGTTTTTTCAGCCAGCCATGCAGAAAGCGCTCGATACACGCCTGACCATTGAAAAGGGCTTGCGCAAGGCGCTGGAAACTGATCAGTTGGAGCTGTATTACCAGCCACAGGTTAAAGCTGACGGCAATATTTACGGCGCCGAGGCGCTCGTGCGCTGGCAGCATCCTGAACGGGGGCTGATCAGTCCGGTGGAATTCATCGCCATAGCCGAGGAAACCGGTCTGATCTACCGTCTCGGTGACTGGGTACTGAATGCCGCTTGTGAGCATATTCGCCAGCTGTCGGCGGTCTGTCCGCTGGTGGTTTCGGTAAACATCAGCCCCAAACAGTTTCGGGAGCCTGATTTCGTCAACCGGGTCCGGGATCTGATCGTGGCGCACAGGATAGATCCGAAGTTGCTGCACCTGGAGATCACCGAGAGCACGGTACTGGACAACATCGAACAGACAATCGAGCGCATGGAGGCCATCAAATCCCTCGGTGTCAGTTTTGCCATCGATGATTTCGGCACAGGGCATTCATCGCTGGCCTACCTGAAGCGCCTGCCCATAGAAACCCTCAAGATCGACCGTTCTTTCGTGAGTGATATCGTGGATGATCCCAATGATGCGGTGCTGGTTGAAACCATTATCGTCATGGCCAAGCACCTGGGACTGAGGACGATCGCCGAAGGCGTGGAAACCCGGGAAGTGCTTGCTTTTCTCGAGGAGAAGGGTTGTCACAACTTTCAGGGCTACCTGTTCAGCCGCCCGGTTCCTTTTCAGGCCCTGATGGATATGGGCGGCTCGCTGCTTCCGGATGAAATGCCGGCGGTCAAGCTGGTGCAACGGGTGGTGTGAACAGGTCTCTGCGAAAGCAGATTGGCTACATGTCCGTTCAGGAAGAAGATGCAAGTCTGCGAAGCAGCTGTTCCGGAACCGGTACCGGTTTTTTACTCCTGCTGCCGATGAATACATGAGTGGTTCTGGCGATGGCACAGCGAGTTCCGTCTTTGTGGAAGGTATACGAAAAATTCAGGGAGCTGTTTCCGGTGGCTTCCGCTGTCACAGTGACACAAACGTGGTCATCGAGCCGCAGGGGTTGCAGGTAATCCGCTTCGGCATGCACCAGGGGTATGAGGTATTCGCCGCTTTCAAGTATTGCTTTCAGGGAATATCCCGCATCGGCAAGCAGGGCGGCATAAGCGTCGTGAACATGATCGAACAGGCGCGCAAAAAAAAGGATGCCGGCAGGGTCGAGGTCCTGAAAGCGAACCTGAAAACAGTATTCAAAAGGTTTCATGGATACCCAGACCGGGAGTGTCAGACAGAAAGACGTATCCTGCCCTGATTTCAGGTGGTTTGGCAATGTCTTTGCTGAGCCAGTCTGACGTGGCGAGTCCGTGTGCCAGCCCCGGTGAAAGCGGATCGGTGGCAGCTGCAAGCTGGCAGGTAGCCTGAACGCCAATGGCCGAATCCACCAGTGTGGTGATCACGGATTCCTTCCCGGCAGCTGCAGCGCTTTCAGCGAGGGCAAGGGTGCAGCACAGGCCGCCTTGCACACCCGGCTTGAGGACAAGGCGGCGAATGGTGGGATTTGTCAGTACCTCGTTCAGGTCCAGGTTTTTCAATGATTCATCCAGTGCCAGCGTGATATCGGTCTGATTCTGCAGGTCGGCGAACGCGGCCAGTCCGGTTTCGCGCAGTGGCTCCTCCAGTGACTCGATAGGCAGCCCTTGGCTTGCTGCCAGAAAATACCTGGCCTCATCCAGACTCCAAGCGCCATTGGCATCGAGACGCAGAAGGTGTTGGGGAGGCAGTTTCCTGCACAGGGCTTTCAGGCATGCCAATTCTTCTTCGACAGCCTGCTTGCCCACTTTGAGTTTAATGACGTTGAAGCCTGATTCGATGCTGGACAGAGTGTTTTCGTCGCAAATCGACCCTGAAAGGGCATTGACACGAGCGTTGTCACTGGATTTGCTGTTGAGCATTTTACGCAAAGGCAGATCTGCTTTGCGGCTTTCGAGATCCAGCAGGGCGGTTTCAAGCGCAAAACAACTGGCCGGATATTCGCTTCGCTGTTTTTCCAATTTCCCGAGCAGTGCTGCACTGTCCGGCCAGGTGTTTCCGGCGCATTGCAGCAGGAACCGGTGGGCCTCCCGTTTCGATTCAGTGCCAAAAGCCTGAAAAGGCGCGCAATCCCCAATACCCGAGCAGTTGTGTTCTTTCGCTTTGACCACCCAGCCTTCGCGAAAACGCATCGGATTGCGGATCATGCCGGGCCAGGCTGCTATCAGCGGCAGTTTATAGGGGTAGAAGCTGATTTCTAGGGCCATTTATGGGGGAAATCCTGCGCTATTTTGATTTATGTCAAACCAAGGCTGTGCGAAATGACACACACTACACGGGTCTATATAATCGACGCCGCAACCGGTGAAAGCCGGTCTGCAATTTTGATCGAAAAAGGTGGGGATATTCCGGCTTTTCGGTCGCTATCAAAAGTAGTTACCAGAAGGAGAATAACATGAAAGTACGCAAGCCCTTGCTTGCCTCCCTAGTTGCTTTGACAGTGGGACTGACCGCCGGAGGCCAAGCCTGGTCTCAGGACACGTTGAAAGACGTGATGAAAAAGCGTGGTCTGACTGAAAAAGACATCTTGGCGGCAGCAAAAACCTATACGCCTACCGGCGGCCGTGATGAATATCTGGCCTTCAGCTCCGGTGGCCAGAGCGGACAGATTATCGTTTACGGTATTCCGTCCATGCGCATTCTCAAGTACATCGGCGTGTTTACTCCAGAACCCTGGCAGGGTTATGGATTCGATGACGAGTCCAAAGAAGTGCTGGCCCAGGGCCGCATCGAAGGTAAGGACATCGTCTACGGCGATACCCACCATCCCGCCCTTTCTGAAACCAATGGCGACTACAACGGCAAGTACCTGTTCATCAATGACAAGGCCAATCCCCGTATCGCCGTTATCGACCTGCATGATTTCGAAACCAAGCAGATCGTGGTCAACCCTCTGTTCCGTTCCGAGCATGGTGGTGCTTTTGTCACGCCCAACACCGAATATGTGATGGAAGCGACACAGTACGCCCACCCGTACACCGGCAGCGGTTTCGTGCCTCTGGAAAAGTTCAACGAGAAGTACCGTGGTGGTCTGACCTACTGGAAGTTCAATATGGAGAAGGGCAAGATCGAGCCCGAAAACTCCTTTACCTTTGAGCTGCCTCCCTACAGTCAGGATCTGTCTGACGCAGGTAAAGGGCCTACCTACGGTTGGGGTTTCACCAACTCCTTCTGCTCCGAGCGCTATGTTGGTGGTATCGAGAAAGGCCGTCCTCCCTTCGAGGCGGGCTGTTCCTCCAAAGATACCGACTTCATGCACGTTACCAACTGGAAGAAGGCTTCTGAGCTGGTCAAAGCCGGCAAGATCGGCAAGAAAGTCAACGGCATGACCCTCATTTCCATGAAGGAAGCCGTTGCCAACGATCTGTTGTATCTGATTCCTGAGCCCAAGTCACCTCACGGTGTTGACGTCGTGCCTACCGGCGACAAAATTGTCGTTTCCGGTAAGCTGGACAGCCATACCTGGGTTTATGACTGGAAGAAGATCCAGGCAGCCATGAAGAACAAGAAGTTCGAAAGCAAAGACCCCTATGGCATTCCCATCATTGCGCTGAAGGATGTGCTGGACAAGTCTGTTGCTGTGGGCCTGGGCCCTCTGCATACACAGTTCGATTCCAAGAAATGTGTTGCCTACACCTCTATTTACGTGGATTCCATGATCACCAAGTGGGACTACTGTAAAGGCAAGGTGCTGGATCAGTTGCCCATTCACTACAACGTAGGCCACCTGATGGCGATGGAAGGTGACACCGTCAAGCCTGACGGCAAGTATCTGGTAGCACTGAACAAGCTGGCCATCGACCGTTTCAATCCGGTCGGTCCGCTGCATCCGCAGAACCACCAGCTCATCGATATCAGTGGCGACAAGATGCAACTGCTGTATGACATGCCCATCCCGCTGGGTGAACCGCACTATGTTGTTGCCATCAAGGCCGACAAGCTCAAGCCTGCGATTCGCTACAAGTCCGGCTGGAACAGCCGCAAGGATGAGCGTTCTCCGTGGAAAACCCGTGCGGGCCGCGAGAAGATCGAGCGTACCTGTGATGCCAGCGGCAAGTGCACCGTGAATGTTTACGGTACAGCTATCCGTTCTCACCTGACGCCTGAGATTATCGAGGTTACCGAAGGTGATACTGTCTCAATTCACGTTACCAACCTGGAGCGTGCCGAGGACGAGGTTCACGGTTATGCCATGTACGGTCACAACGTCCAGCTCTCCGTAGAGCCAGGCAAGACCGCGAGTACTACCTTCGTTGCCGACAAGGCCGGTGTCTATCCTTACTACTGCACCGAGTTCTGCTCTGCACTGCACCTTGAAATGCAGGGTTACCTGCTGGTTCAGCCAAAAGGCTACAAAGCAGAGAAAGGTGGCATGGTTGCAGGTACCAACTACACCGAAGCTGATTCCAAGAAGCAGGTACAGACCAACATCGATACCCAGGCTGTAATCAACCAGGTTGTTGGATTCATCACCAGCCACAACTACAAGGACTTCCCTCCAGTAGTTGCACTGGTTGAAGATGCGACCGACCAGCTGGGTTTTGCCAAGGAAGCCAAGGCCAAGGCCGAAGCAGCGGCAGCCAAGAAAGACTGGAACAACGCCATGCTTTGGGCGAACCAGTGGTGGCAGTATCAGGTCAAGACCGCAGACATGGGTCTGCGTGCCAAGACCTATCTGGAAGAGCACGGCGCCAAGAAAGTTAAATAAGGCGCATTTCTCCGGCGCCGCCTTGATCAAAGGCAAGGTGCCGGAGGACTCATTCAGGCTGTAATATTGGGGGTGATTTATCACCCCCTCTTTCTTTCAGGAGAATATGTAGTTATGAAAAAACAATTTATCGTTGCCGCCGCCGTGTCTGCGGTGCTGGTTATCACCGCTTTTGGCAGCACCGCATCCGCTGCCAGTGGCAAACGTCTGTTCATGACCTGCACGGCCTGTCATGGCAAGGATGGCAAGACCCCTATCATGCCAACCTATCCCAAGATCGCAGGCCAGAACAAGGCTTATGTGCTGCAGCAGATCAAGGACATCATGTCCGGCAAGCGTGCAAACGGCCAGTCCATCGCCATGAAAGGCGTGCTGGTTACACCGACAGGTGAACCCCGTTTCAGTGACGAGGATCTGGATGTTCTAGCGGATTACGTGTCCAAGCTGGCTCCTTAGACCTGTATTCGAAATGGAACGGAACAGCCCGGGCTCGCCAGGCTGTTCCGTTTTGTCGTCTGTAATCCGTAAATACACTATTTCTGACAGAAGCTGGCATGAATAACAAAAGAACAGTATGGGGCAGTATTGGTTTGATATTGCTGGGCGTGGTGCTCTGGGGTGGTTTCAACACCGCCATGGAAGCGACCAATACCCTGAGCTTCTGCATTTCCTGCCACGAAATGCACGACAACGTCTATCAGGAATACAAGACTTCCATACATTTTTCCAACCCCTCTGGCGTGCAGGCCGCCTGCCCGGATTGCCATGTACCCAGGGAATGGATTCCGAAGATCATCCGCAAGATACAGGCTTCCAATGAGGTCTATCACTGGCTCAAGGGCACCATAGACACGAAAGAGAAGTTCGAGGCCCGGCGTCCGCAACTGGCCGAACATGTGTGGAAGGTGATGAAGGAGACGGATTCAAGAGAATGCCGCAACTGTCACAATTTTTCTGTAATGGATCTGAAAGGTCAGGCGCGTTTCGCTGCGCGTATCCACAAGGATGCCATGGAGCAAGGCAAGACCTGCATCGATTGCCACAAGGGCATCGCTCACCACTTGCCAAGGACTTACACGACGCAGGCGGAAAAACCAAAATACAATCCGGAAGATGCGGAAGATATCATGGAAATATGCGCTGCCTGTCACGGCATCTATGGACAGGGAACACCGGATGGCGAATATCCCCGTCTTGCCGGTATGAATCCTGCTTATCTGGCAAAACAGCTCGAGGCTTTCAAGGCCCGAAAGCGCATCAATATTCCCATGATCCCCTTTGCAAACGACCGCGAACTGCCCAAAGAGGATGTCAGGACCATCACCGCGTACCTGGCGGGTATCGATCTGCCGACACATATCGAAGTGGTGGAAGAAGAAGCTACCCAACAGGAAGGATTCGATGCTCTGGGACGTCTTGAGGAAAGCAAGCGCACTCTCAATATTCCCCATTATCCCGGAAACCCGGATGCAGGGGGGAGACTGTACCGCAAGGAGTGTGCTACCTGTCATGGCAAAAAGGGCGAGGGCAACCGGGTTCTGACCATTCCCATGCTCACGGGGCAACACAGCAAATATTTACTGAGGCAGATCGGCAAGTTCCGCAAGGGTAAACGTGTGCATGACGATCCCAGAGATCAGCAGATATTTCAGCAGTTTAGCGAAACTGAGATTGCGGATATTCTAGCCTGGCTGTCCCGGCAGGATGACTGATTGCGGAAAAACCACAGCAAATGTATCTGTTTGCTTTCAAAAGGGTTAATACTTTGCACTTGATTTTCCTCAAGTGCGTAGTATGGTTGGAATGTTAATATTTCATGGTTTTTTAATACGGGCCGAGCGGAAACTTGCCGCAGTAACTGCCCGACAATCTTATTTTTCGGAGAGAAGATATGAACAAACGTTTGACGGCATCAGTGCTGGGTTTCGCTGCTACCATGCTGATCAGTGGTACCGCCTTTTCAAACCAGTGGATGTCCAAGGGTGGAGAGCGCGATGAAGCGCTGCATCTTAAGCCGGATCATGAAAACGGTATCGAGACCTTTGAAGTCTGTGCGGCCTGTCATCTGACTGAGGGCTGGGGTACGAAGGACGGCACTTTCCCTCAGATTGCCGGTCAGCATCAGACCGTTCTGGTCAAACAGCTGGCGGATATTCGTGAAGGTAACCGCGATAACCCCACCATGTATCCTTTCGCCAAGCCTGAATCCATTGGTGGCCCCCAGGCCATGGCTGACGTAACCCACTACATTGCCGGCTTGAAAATGAATCCCGATAACGGCAAAGGGGAATGGGAAGAAGGAACTCCCGATTTTGAAAACGGCAAAAAACTGTTCAAGGACAATTGCGTAAAATGCCACGGCGAACACGGTGAGGGCAAACCGGAAAAATTCTATCCAAAAATTCAGGGGCAGCACTACAAGTACATGGTGCGCCAGTTCGAGTGGATCCGCGATGGCAAGCGCCGTAACGCCAACCCGGATATGGTTAAGCAGATCAAGGAGTTCAGTGATGATGACATGAAGCACGTTATCAATTACGTTTCCCGCATTCCTGTACCCAAGGAAGATCTGGCTCCGTCAAAAGATTACGTCAATCCGGATTACGATTGATGTAGTGCGCTGGCCCGGGTATTCGCCTGGGCCAGTGTGGAATATCACAGGGGTTCCTGCTATGGGAGCCCTCAAACAGAAAAAAGCGATTCGTCGCTTTTTTCTGTTTGAGGCTTAACGAAACCCTGATTTATATGTGGCTGTAATTGCGAGAAATCATGGCCGTTTGTGACAAATTTGCATAACTTTGTCAGACCCGTTTTTCAACCCAACAGGTAAGTAATATCATGTCGAAGCGCGTAATCATTTCCAACTTGCTGATTCTGGTCAGTCTGGTTCTCATGGGGGCGATCTACTATGCGCCTGCCTGGTGGGTGTCGCTGACCGCTCCCAACTACCCCGAAGAGGCCTTTCCGGACGGGGTGCGTATCGAATTCCACATGAACGGCGTGTTCAATGGCTGTAAAAAAGTGGAAAAGAAGGAAATCGAGGAAAGTGAAGCGCTGGATTGCGTGCATGAGATGGATACCATCAATCACTATGTCGGCATGTACCCCATTGCTGCTGGCGGTGTCGTCGAACGTCCCTTTTCACCCTTCCTGATGAGTTTCCTGGGCGTCATGCTGTTGGGTTTCGCCTGCACCAAGCCCAAGATTCGTGTGCCGCTCATGGCGGTGGGTTTCGGTGCCATTGCCATCTGGATGTACATGACCTGGTATGGTGAGGGAGGACTGAAGTATCAGAGTGCCGGCTATATCGAAGCGCTGGTGACTTCCATGGATCAGGATACAGAGCGGGGTGGCGATCGCAACCGTAA
>DRLF01000324.1 GCA_011051425.1 Thiolapillus brandeum
AACCGATCACCGCCAGCACTGCCGCCAGCACGGTCAGATCGAATTCCAGCTGGAACAAGGCAAAGAACCCCAGCGTAATGGTCACGTCATGCACCAGCGCGATAACCGACCCTACGGCAAAACGCCACTCGAAACGCACGGCCACATACATGAGAATGGCGATCAGGGATACCAGTACCGCCAGCGCGCCGTCTTCCGTCAGTTCATCGCCCACCTGGGGACCGACGAATTCCACACGGCGCAGCTCCACCTTGCCGTCGGCCTGTTTGCTCAGCAGGCCAAACACCTTGTCACTCAATTCTGAACTCTTGACGCCTTCGCGTGGGGCCAGACGAATCAGCATATCCCTGGGTGTACCGAACTGCTGGACCTGCGCTTCGGCAAAACCGTTTTCGGCCAGTACCTGCCGGGCCTTTTCCAGATCCGCATCCTGGCTGTAACCGACCTCGATCAGGGTGCCGCCGGTGAAGTCGATACCAAAGACCAGTCCCCGTATGGCCAGCGAAGCCAGTGCAACAACCACAAGCGCTATGGAAAAAGCCATGGCAAGCTTGCGCTTGCCCATAAAATCGATATTCAAAGAAGAACTGAGAGTTCGCATGTGCTGTTACCTGAATCAGATTGCGAGTTTCTTCACGCGCTTGCCGCCATACACCAGATTTGCCAGTGCGCGGGTTCCCACGATGGAAGTGAACATGGAGGTGACGATGCCGATGGCCAGCGTCACGGCAAAACCTTTAACCGGGCCGCTACCAATGGAGAACAGCACAATAGCGGCAATCAAGGTTGTAATATTGGCATCCATGATGGTACTGAAGGCCTTTTCGTAACCGGAGTGAATACTGGCCTGAGGTGTGCTGCCTACCCGCAGTTCTTCCCGGATGCGCTCATAGATGAGCACATTGGCGTCCACCGCCATACCCACCGTAAGTACAATACCGGCAATGCCAGGCAGGGTCAGCGTCGCCTGCAACAGTGACAGGATGGCCATGATCAGCACCAGGTTGGCGATGAGTGCCGCATTGGCAAACAGGCCGAATACCTTGTAGTAGACCACCATGAACACCATCACCAGCAACAGGCCGATGACGACCGATTTCATACCCTGGTTGATGTTTTCCTGTCCCAGGCTGGGGCCGATGGTGCGCTCTTCCACGATATCGATGGGCGCTGCCAGGGCACCGGCACGCAACAACAGCGCCAGCTCGTGGGCTTCCTGGGGACTGTCAAGACCCGTGGTCTGGAAACGGCGGCCAAAAGGCTCGAGAATATTGGCGACACTGATCACCTCTTCCACCAGCCGCTTGATAGGCTTGCCATCGGCTTCACGACCCACCACCCGGCTCTCCTTGAATACCACCGCCATGGGCTTGCCCACGTTATCCGTCGTCACATTGCGCATACGCCGCGCGCCCTTGCTGTCAAGGTTGACCGATACCATGGGGCTGCCGGAGCGCTGATCAAAACCCGAAGATGCATCGGTGATCTGATTACCGGTGACGATGACCCGCTTCTTCAGCAGTATGGGACGGCCATCTTCCCTCACCTTGTACAGTCGCGACCCTGGCGGAATCTTGCCATTGTTCTTGGCATCCATGGCATCATGCTCCGTGTCTACCAGACGGTATTCCAGGGTTGCCGTTGCACCGAGGATATTCTTGACCTGGGTCGGATCCTGCACACCGGGAAGCTCGACCACGATACGGCGGTCTCCCTGCTGCTGGACCAGCGGTTCCGCCACGCCCAGGGCATTCACCCGGTTTCGGATGGTCGTGATGTTCTGCTGCAGGGCGAATTTCTTGATGGCGCGGATCTCGGAAGGTGGCAGAGTCAGGCGCACGAAATAGGCGCCGTCTGCATCGCGGGTTTCCACGCCAAGGTTTCTGAATTCATTACCCAGCACTTCCTCCGCCTGGTTTCGCGTTGCAGCATCCTTGAATTTCACATCGATACCGAGGGCGTCGGCCTTTACCGTCAGGTAGCGCAGCTTCTTGCCCCGCAAGGCGGTACGCACATCGCCGGTATAGGCCTCGACCTTGTCCTTGATCGCGGCATCCATGTCCACATCGATGAGCACATGAATACCGCCGCGCAGATCCAGACCCAGATTGACCGGCTTCCCGCCCAGAGCCAACAGCCAGTCCGGTACATTGGCAGCCGTGGTCAGCGCATAGGAAACATTCTCAGGCAAGGCGTTGGCAATCACATGCTGCGCCTTCTGCTGATCGGTTGTGGATGGAAAATGGATCAGCAGTTTTCCTGCCTTGTCTTCCACGGATTTGACCGGGATACCGGCATCCTTGAGCGCCGTTTCGATCTTGCCCTGCAGTGTTTTTTCTATCACCGCACCGCGGTTGCCGGACACGGCAATGGCAGGATCCTGGCTATACAGATTGGGCAGTGCGTAGAACAGCCCGATTGCGAGAATGAAGACAACCAGGATATTTTTCCATAAAGGATATTGATTCAGCATGTCAGATCGATGGTTAAAAGTAGCAGATTGAGGGAGAAAGCATCCGGTCACTGAACCCGGCATAAATTCCGCCGGGGTTCAGAGATCTGCGGATCAGAGTTCCTTGAGCGTTCCTTTGGGCATCACAGCTTCCACGGCCGCACGGCGCACGGTGACTACCATGCCATCGGCCACTTCCACCCTGACGAAGTTCTCGCCCACTTCGGTAATCTTTCCCATGAGACCGCCGGTGGTCTGCACTTCGTCACCTTTCTTCAGGCTTTCCACCAGAGCACGGTGCGCCTTCTGACGCTTTACCTGCGGCCGGATCATGAAGAAGTACAGAACCAGGATCAGGCCAATGGGAAATATCAGACCAGCCAGACCATTGGGACCCGCCACAGCTGCAGCCGCAGGCGCTTCAGCCAATGCGTCGTTGATAAAGAAATTCATTTACCTACCTCCGCTGTACGCGGGAAATAACACGAACAGCAAAATTGGGGAATTGCGAAGCCGCATATTATGCCACAGTGCACAACTGCGTGCCGGACGGAATAATCAGTCGAGCTCCAGGCCATCCACTTTCTGGAATCCCCGGGGCAGCTTGTTGCCGCGGCGTCCCCGCTCACCTTCATAGGCATTGAGATCAGCCGCCTTGAGATTGAGATGCCGCTTACCGGAAATCAGCCTGACTTTTCCACCTTCAGGCACCACCAGCATGGCAACCACGTACTCTTCCCGCTCCGCGACACGCTTGCCGGGTATGCCGATGATCTTGTTGCCCTTGCCGCGCGCCATTTCCGGCAGATCGCTCAGGGGAATCACCAGCATGCGTCCTTCACTGGTTACCGCCACCACCCGGTCGGTATGTGGATCGGTGACAGGTTGTGCCTTGAGCACCCGTGCACCCTTGGGCAGGGTCAGCACGCTCTTGCCGCCCTTCTTGTTGGCGATAAGATTCTTCGCCCGCGTAACGAAGCCATATCCCGCATCCGAGGCCAGCAGCCAGCGCTGTTCGGGATCACCGCCGAGAACGGACATGAACCGGGCGCCGTCAGGCGGCGAAAACCGCCCTGTCAGTGGCTCTCCCTGCCCCCTTGCGGACGGCAGAGTATGGGCCAGCAGCGCATAACTGCGCCCGGTGGAATCAAGAAATATGGCGGTCTGATTGCTGCGCAAGCGCACCGCATCACGATAGCCGTCACCTGCCTTGTAGCTCAGGCTGGCGGGATCGATTTCATGCCCTTTGGCGGCCCGCACCCAGCCTTTTTCGGACAACACCACGGTGCTGGGCTCGCTGGGCGTGAGTTCACTTTCATCCATGGCGGCGGCAGCTTCGCGCACCACCAGGGGAGACCGGCGCTCATCACCGTATTCCTCGGCATCTGCCTGCAGCTCCTTGCGCACCAGTGTCTTCATGCGCTGTCGGGAACCCAGGGTCTTTTCCAGATAGTCACGCTCCTTAGCGAGTTCCTCCTGCTCGGCACGGATCTTCATTTCTTCCAGGCGTGCCAGCTGCCGCAGCTTGGTGTCCAGCACGTAGTCCGCCTGGGCCTCGGTCAGTTTGAAACGCGCCATGAGTACCGGTTTGGGCTCATCCTCGGTACGAATGATATGGATGACCTCGTCGATATTGAGGAAGGCGATCAGCAGACCATCCAACAGATGCAGGCGATCGAGCACCTTGTTCAGGCGATGCTGCAGGCGGCGTCGGACGGTCGTGAAACGGAACTCCAGCCACTCTCTGAGTATCACCCGCAGATCCTTTACCTGGGGCCGCCCGTCCAGACCGATGAGGTTGAGGTTCACCCGGTAGGCGCGCTCCAGGTCGGTGGTGGCGAACAAGTGGGACATGAGGCGTTCCAGGTCCACCCGGTTGGAACGGGGTACGATCACCAGACGCGTGGGATTTTCATGATCGGATTCATCACGCAGGTCCTCGATCCAGGGCAGTTTTTTCGCGCGCATCTGGCTGGCGATCTGTTCCAGGATCTTGTTGCCGGATACCTGGTACGGCAGGGCACTGACGACTATGTTGCCGTCCTCCTTTTCCCAGACAGCTCGGGCACGGACACTGCCCCGCCCTGTCTGGTAGATCTTCAGCAGATCCTCGCGGGGCGTGATGATCTCCGCTTCCGTGGGGAAATCCGGCCCGGGAATATGCTCGCAGAGTTCTTCCAGAGTGGTTTTCGGGGCTTCGATGAGACGGATACAGGCGCTGACCACTTCCCGCAGGTTGTGGGAGGGAATATCCGTGGCCATGCCCACGGCAATCCCGCTGGCGCCGTTGAGCAGGACATTCGGCAGGCGGGCAGGCAGCAGGCTGGGCTCTTTCAGGGTACCATCGAAATTTGGCACCCAGTCCACAGTCCCCTGCCCCAGTTCCGCCAGCAGCACCTTGGCATAAGGCGTGAGCTTGGCCTCGGTATAACGCATGGCCGCGAATGACTTGGGATCATCCGGCGAACCCCAGTTGCCCTGCCCATCGATCAGCGGATAGCGATAGGAAAAGGACTGGGCCATGAGTACCATGGCTTCGTAACAGGCCGTATCGCCGTGAGGATGGAATTTACCCAGCACATCACCCACGGTACGCGCCGATTTCTTGTGCTTGCTTGCCGCCGACAGCCCCAGTTCAGACATGGCATAGACGATGCGCCGCTGCACCGGCTTG
The DNA here is from genome assembly GCA_011051425.1 of Thiolapillus brandeum. GTDB lineage: Bacteria > Pseudomonadota > Gammaproteobacteria > Chromatiales > Chromatiaceae > Thiolapillus > Thiolapillus brandeum_A. The sequence continues at coordinate 5,127 of DRLF01000324.1, forward strand.
AGACCGTCACCGATATGGGGCAGTGCCCGATCGAGGATAACGTACATGGAATAGTCCAGGTACGCCTTCTCGGTGAATTCGGCCAGGCGCAGCCGCTCGGTACCCTCGGAGGTGTAGTTTTCGTCCATTACTTCTTTTTCAGCTGGCGCATCTCGTCGAGCATGGCCTGGATGTCGTTGTACCAGCGGGCAAACTGCAGCTGCAGCTTCTTGTCATCAGGAAAGAAGGCGCCCAGCGCCCGTGGATCCATGGCGGCCAGCACGGTTTCATCGTTTTCCGCGATCACGGCGATTTTCAGCGGCAGATAAGGCGACATTTCGGGATGATCGGCAAGAATGCGCCGCACCTCCTCCAGCTTGCCAAAGAACACCACCCGGTAGAAATCCGACTTGTAGTGAAATTCGGCCATGCCACCGTCACAGCGCTGGACATGGGCAACACTGTATCCGTATTCGGGAAGCGTTTCCTTGAGCACGTCCATGACATGCTGGGCCTTGGCATGGCTGCGTGCCATGACCAGTTTCTGATCAGCCTGTGCGGGAAGCATCAGGGCCAGCATCAGACAGATACCTGCAAGTATTTTCACAGCGTTGCCTCCTCCATCACGGCCAGTATGACCTCTTCCATGAGCACCCCGACCTCAGAAAGCTCCTGGTTGTTGAACAGGGTCGCCAGCTGGGCCACGTTTGCAGAGATCACCAGCACTTTCCCGTCCCGTTCGATGACATTGATGCGGCAGGGCAGCACTGTACCCAGGCGCGGATCGATGTTGAGCAGATGATAAAGCTCCTTGAAATTGCAAAACCGGATACTCACCTGACGGGTATTGACGCTGAACTCGTCCGCCAGACCCTGCTCCAGGTAACGCTGCGGAAAGATTCGGAAGTTGGCGCCGGTGAGGGCCTGCTTGACGTTTTCCACAGTGGTGTCGAAATCATAGGGTGATTCCATGATGTAGGCGGGCTTGCCCCGCCATTCCTCCATACCCTGCCTGATCACCGGCGGCTTCAGCGTGCGCAGGTAAGCCACCACGTGGGAAATTTCCTGATCGGAAAGCTTGCTCTTGAACGAAGGCATGCCGCCCACCTTGCGTCCACTCAGTATGATGTCATGAATCATGGCATCCGAAGCCGACTGCTGGAAACCGCGGTTGTTCAGGGCCGCAGGCATAACCATGAAAGTCCGCTCCCGGGACATGGTCACACCGGTGCCCGGTCCTTCTCCACTGCCATCCTTGCCATGACAGCGGACGCAGTTCTTTTCATACAGGGGCTTGCCCAGCTTGGCATCTCCTTTGAGCTTGGCTGTCTTGAAGACCGGGCCCGGCTTGCCGGACCAGCTGCGGACATAGCGCACGATGGCCTTCACCTGCGCCGGGCTCAGCGCCTCGAAAGACGGCATGATGCGCCCCGGCCGGCCATGACGTATGGTCTTGGCGATGTAGTCATCGGATACCTGGGACAGTATCTCGTCCGTCAGGGGCAATCCGATGCCACCTTCACCCCGGGAATGGTGACAGACACTGCAGTTGTCCTCATACAGAGCCTTACCATCAGGAGCCGCCAACAGCGGCGCACATAACAGCAGCAACAGCCAGTTCAAATGTTTCATCAGTTGTCAACTCCAGCAATCAAATCCTGAGCGGCTTCCGCCATATCTCCTTTTTCCTGCAGCCAGGCCTTGCGGTCGCCTGAACGTTTCTTGGCCAGCAGCATATCCATCATTCGCAGGGTTTCGTCACCGGCTTCCATGGCCAGCTGCACCAGCCGCCGGGTATCCGGATGGATGGTCGTCTCCCGCAACTGCATGGGGTTCATCTCTCCCAGGCCCTTGAAACGCTGCACATTGACCTTGCCACGCAGTTTTTCGGCTTCGATGCGCGCCAGCACACCCTGCTTTTCCGCATCATCCAGTGCGTAAAACACCTGCTTGCCCACGTCGATACGATACAACGGCGGCATGGCGACATATACATGCCCTTCTTTTACCAGCTTGGGGAAGTGGCGCACGAACAGCGCACACAGCAAGGTGGCAATATGCAGACCATCAGAATCCGCATCGGCGAGAATGCAGATCTTGCCAAAGCGCAGTTTCGACAGGTCATCCACGCCGGGTTCCACGCCGATGGCCACCGAAATGTCATGCACTTCCTGGGAGGCCAGCACTTCGGCGCTGTCCACTTCCCAGGTATTCAGAATCTTGCCGCGCAGGGGCATGATGGCCTGAAAATCCTTGTCCCTGGCCTGCTTGGCGGAACCACCTGCAGAATCCCCTTCCACCAGGAAAAGCTCTGTGCGGTTCACATCATCGGATGCACAGTCGGCCAGCTTGCCCGGCAGCGCCGGCCCCTGGGTCACCTTCTTGCGCACAACCTTGCGTCCGGCCCGCATGCGGGTCTGGGCGGCATGGATGGCCAGCTCGGCAATTCGCTCACCCTCGGCCGTGTTCTGGTTCAGCCACAGACTGAAAGCGTCTTTCACCACACCGGAGACAAATGCGGCGCATTCCCGCGAAGAAAGCCTTTCCTTGGTCTGCCCCGAGAACTGGGGATCAGCCATTTTCACGGACAGCACATAGCTGACCTTGTTCCAGACATCGTCCGGTGTGATCTTCACACCTCTGGGCAGCAGGTTTCGGAATTCACAAAACTCCCGCACAGCCTCGGTCAGCCCGGTTCGCAGCCCGTTCACATGGGTGCCGCCCTGTGCGGTGGGAATCAGGTTCACGTAGCTTTCGGTGACAGGTTCCCCCCCTTCCGGCAGCCAGGCCAGCGCCCAGTCAGCCGCTTCTTCACTGCTGGCCATGCTGCCCACGAAAGGTTCTTCGGGCAGCATTTCGAATCCCTGCAGCGCATCCAGCAGATAATCCTTGAGACCATCGGCATATTGCCACTCTTCCGTTTCGCCGCTTTTTTCATCGGTAAAACGCACATGCAGCCCGGGACAGAGCACCGCTTTGGCACGCAGCACGTGTTTAAGCTGACGCACACTGAACCTGGGGCTGTCAAAAAAGCTCTCATCAGGCCAGAAGCGGATGCGCGTGCCGGTGTTCTGCCTGCCCACCTTGCCCACGGCTTCGAGACTGGAAACTTTCTCGCCATTGGCAAAAGCGATATTGTATTCCGCCCCGTCGCGTTTGACCCAGACCTCCAGGTGTTTGGACAGGGCATTCACTACCGAGACGCCCACGCCATGCAGACCGCCGGAAAACTGGTAGGACTTGTTGGAAAACTTGCCTCCAGCATGCAGCTTGCACAGTATGACTTCGACACCGGGAACACCTTCTTCCGGGTGGATATCCACCGGCATGCCCCGGCCATTGTCCGAAACCTCCAGGGAACCGTCCTTGTACAGTATGACGTCGATCTTGCTGGCATAGCCGGCCAGCGCTTCATCCACGCTGTTGTCGATCACTTCCTGGGCAAGGTGGTTCGGGCGGGTGGTGTCCGTGTACATGCCCGGGCGCTTGCGTACGGGCTCCAGTCCGCTCAGTACCTCGATGGCCGACGCATCGTAATCAGTCATCGTTGGTCCAGTTGTCAAAAGGGTTATGCGCTTCGAACAAACCTTTCACGCCCTGCTTTATCTGACGGAGCTGTCGTGGAATCTCCCCGGTGCAGAAAATGTCATTCGCCAGTTCCACCCGGTAATCGGCTCTTTTGGTGCGCCCGTACTTCTTCCATTTCGGCGCCTTCACCTTGCGTACAGCCGGGTCACGTTTCGGATCGCCGTAAGCGTAGATCACAAACTCCTTCGTGGCACAGCGAATTCCCTCGAAAGTGGCCCGGTACCCTCCGGCGTTGGAACGGATGAGCAGCCAGTAGCGGACCACATAGTCCTTATGTGACACCGACAGTGTATTCAGATCCAGATAGGCCTTCTGGGTTTTTGGCAGCGTATCGACAGGCACTTCAGACCACGCACCGTCATCCGGCAACGGAGGTATATCGGTAGTGCTTTCTTTCCATTCTTTTTCCAACGCATCGAAATCATCCTGATCCCCGGTCAGTTCCTCATACCTGTCTGTCGGCGCCGCCTGCAACAGGCCGCACAGGGAAAACAGAAGCACCAGCAACGCCGTTCTATTCAAAGCCACGCAGAGCAATCCTCAGCATTCAAATACAAAGGCGAGAGTTTACAACCCTGACCAGCGATTGAACATAGGCACAACCAGAATTCTGTGAGGAATGTGCGCTTTGATATTGCAGAGGAACGCACAGTGGGGTAATTTGCACGCTGCTACCAAACCACGCAATCTGGATATGAGTCGAAAGAAACCCGAAAATCTCAGCTTTGAAGAAGCCCTGAGCGAGCTGGAAAGCCTGGTGGATCGCCTGGAACAGGGTGATATTTCCCTGGAAGAATCACTGAAATCCTTCGAAAGAGGCATTGCGCTTACCCGCAACTGCCAGCAGGCGCTCGCCAAGGCGGAACAGAAAGTCAGCATACTGAGCGACAAGACCCTCGAAGCCGAACCTGAGACATTTGAAGTCGATGCCAAAGACTGACCCGGCATTCGACACCTTTTCCAGTGACTGCGTGATCAGGGTGGAAAAAGCGCTGGACCACAACCTGCCCGCCACGACAATCGAACCCCGGAATCTGCACGAGGCCATGCGTTATGCCACTTTCAACGGTGGCAAGCGGGTGCGCCCCCTGCTGGTCTATGCCGCCGGCACGGCCTGTGGCGGAGACATGGATGTGCTGGACATCCCTGCCTGTGCCGTCGAGCTGATACACAGCTACTCCCTGGTGCATGACGACCTGCCGGCCATGGACGACGACGACCTGCGGCGCGGCAAACCCACCTGTCACAAGGTCTATGACGAAGCCACGGCAATTCTGGTGGGGGATGCCCTGCAGTCTCTGGCATTCGAACTGCTGGCCAGGTCCACGGACAGGATTCCTGCCGAAACGCGTCTGAGCATGCTGCGCATACTGGCCAATGCAAGTGGCTCCAGAGGGATGGCAGGCGGTCAGGCCATGGATATCGATGGTGTGGATCAGGAGCTTTCCCTCCCGGAACTGGAAATCATGCACATCCACAAGACAGGTGCACTGATCCGCGCCAGCGTACAGCTGGGTGTCCTGAGCGCAGGCGGCAGCAAAGAACAGCTGGCAAAACTGGAACATTACGCCAAGGCCATCGGTCTGGCATTTCAGGTGCAGGACGATATTCTCGATATCACGGAAAACACCCATACACTGGGAAAGACACAGGGAAAGGACGCTGCCGACAACAAACCCACCTACCCGGCCCTGCTGGGACTCGATGGTGCCCGTCAAAAGGCCCGGGAACTCCTGGAAGAAGCCCATGACGCACTGAATGGATTTGACGGCTCGGCACAGCGCCTGCGCCAGCTGGCAGACTATGTCGTGGGCAGAAAGCACTGAATCCGCTCTATTCCCAAAGCAGCGCAAGGTTATTCAGCATTTCCCTTATGCAGGGCAGCAGGCTAAAATGAGCGGCTACCATTTTGAGCTTGTAAAACCTGATGACCAGTCACTGCAACACAGCATCTGCTGAAATCGAAGACGTACAGGGCAGCGCCGACACCCGGCAGATTGCCATAAATCGTGTTGGCATCAAGGATATACGCCACCCTGTCCGTGTCAAGGACCGCAGTGAGGGCGAGCAGCACACCGTTGCCAATTTCAACATGTACGTGTTCCTGCCGCACAACTTCAAGGGCACTCACATGTCCCGCTTCGTGGCCATCCTCAACAACCACGAACGGGAAATTTCCATCAATTCCTTCAAGGACATGCTGGTGGAAATGGTGGAGAAACTCGAATCCGAGGCGGGCCATATCGAAATGGCATTCCCCTTCTTCGTCAACAAAACTGCCCCGGTCTCGGGAGTGAAAAGCCTGATGGACTATGAAGTCACGCTCATCGGCGAAGTCGAGGACGGCAAGCCCAGCATGTTCACCAAAGTGGTGGTACCGGTTACCAGTCTGTGCCCCTGCTCAAAGAAAATTTCGGATCGCGGCGCCCACAACCAGCGTTCCCACGTCACCGTGACCGTCAGCACCGACGATTTCATGTGGATCGAGGAAATCATCGAACTGGTTGAAAAAGAAGCCTCCAGCGAACTCTACAGCCTCCTCAAGCGCCCGGACGAGAAATTCATCACCGAGCGCGCCTATGACAATCCCAAGTTTGTGGAAGATGTCGTACGTGATGTAGCCGGGCGTTTGAATGAAGACAAGCGCATTCGCTCATATGTGGTAGAAGCAGAAAACTTCGAATCCATCCACAACCATTCTGCCTACGCCAGAATCGAAAAACCCTGACTTCCTCCCCATCATAGAACCCATGCCGGCCTTTCTGCTCGATATGGATGGCGTACTCTACCACGGCGATCGCGTACTGCCTGGTGCCCGCTCCTTCATCAAGCGCATCGCCAGTGTTCCACACCTGTTCGTTACCAACAACTCCGCGCACACCCCTGCAATGGTGGCCAACAAGCTGCTGGCCATGGGATTCAAAGGTATATGTCAGGAACAGATACTGACTTCCGCGCAAGCGACCGCAATGTGGCTCGAGAAAGAACAACCCGGATTCAGGTACTACGCGGTTGGTGGTGAAGGGCTGCAGGTCGCCTTGGACGCCAGACTTATCGTTACCAACCCGGATACCACAGTGGACGGGTGGTGCAATGGCGAACACCTGGTTCAGCCGGGTGGCGGTGCGCTGGTAGCCCCCTTCGAGGCCGCAACCGGCCATCAGGCCCTGGTTATCGGCAAACCTGAACCACTGCTTTTTCAGATAGCCATCGCGCGCCTGGGAGTGAATCCCGGTGATTGCGTCATGATCGGTGACCGCCCCGATACGGATATCGCCGGCGCCGCAAATGCCGGAATGAAAACTGCACTGGTGAGAACGGGACGATTCCTGCCGGGCGACTCCTGGCCTGAACAGCTTCCCAGGCCTGACTGGGATACCGATTCACTTTCTGAACTCACCCAATTGCTGGAACAGGCTGGTTTGCTACCCTTTACCTGAAATCAGGTTTCCCTAAAGCGCCGCCATCTGTGCCGCTTCTTCCACATCCACTGAAACCAGACGGGAGACGCCGGGTTCGCTCATGGTGACACCCAGCAGCTGATTGGAGATGGCCATGGTGACCTTGTTGTGGGTGATGAAGATGAACTGCACGGCGTCGGACATCTCCTTGACCAGTTCGCAGAAACGCCCCACATTGGCATCGTCCAGCGGCGCATCCACCTCATCCAGCATACAGAAAGGGGCCGGGTTGAGCTGGAAGATGGAAAACACCAGCGCCACTGCCGAGAGTGCTTTCTCACCCCCTGAAAGCAGATGAATGCTCGAGTTCCGCTTGCCGGGGGGGCGCGCCATGATAGCCACCCCGGCATCCAGCGGATCTTCCCCCACCAGTTCCAGATAGGCATGACCACCGCCGAAAAGCTTGGGAAACATGGCCTTCAATCCGCTGTTGACCTTGTCGAAAGTTTCCTTGAAGCGCGTGCGGGTTTCCTTGTCGATCTTGCGGATCGCTTCTTCCAGGGTTTCCAGGGAGCTGGTGACATCCGCATGCTGGGCATCGATGTACTCCATGCGTTCCTTCTGTTCCTTGAACTCATCGATGGCGGCCAGATTGATGGGGCCGAGACGCTGGATGCGCCGTGCCAGCAGCCCCGAGCGCTCTTCCCAGTCTTTGACATTGGCTTCGGCACTGAGATTCTGTTCCAGTTCCTGCCGCTGCATGCCGGTCTGGGCCAGCTGTTCTTCCAGGGTGGTGATACGCACTACAACCTCCTGACGGGACAGGTTGGCCTGGTTGAGCTGTTCCCGCTGCACCTGCACCTGTTCTTCCGCCTGGTGGCGTTCCTTGTCCAGTTCGCGCAGACGATGATCGATGCTTTCGAGCTGCTTGCGCGCATCATTCAGTTCGGCTTCAACGCTGATTCGTTTCTGCAGCAGCTTCTCGAGCTGTTGCTGCTGTTCCTTCAGAGGCTCATCACCCTGTTCCAGCTGTTCCTGCAGTATCTGGCAGCGCTCTTCGTACTGGGCAAGCTGCTGCTGGCTGCGCTCGATGCCGTCACGCAGGGATTGCTCCGAGGTGCGCATGGACTCCACGCGCAGCGCGATCTGATGGGCTTCACTGCGCGCCTGGCGGGCTGCTTCGCGGGCGTCGGCCAATTCTTTCTGCAACCGTTCCCGCCGCGCGGCCAGTTGCTCGCGCTGCACGCCGAACACTTCCATCTGCTCCAGCGCCCGGTGCAGGCGCAGGCGGGCTTCTTCCATGCCCTGCTTGTCCGTCTCCAGCTGGGTGCGGATCTCTTCCATGTCCTGTGCCAGTGCTTCCACACGCTGGCGGATATGCTCCGCCCTGGCCCGTTTGCCGCTGAGCTGCGCCTGTATGCCGGCCACTTCCTGATTCACCTGCTCGAAAGAACGCTGCTGTTCTCCACGGCGCTGTTCCTGCTCTGCCAGTCGCCGCCGGCCTTCTGCAAGTTCCTGGTTGAGGGATTCGTCCAGCGGTTCCAGCGTTTCGACACGGGCGGACAGCTCACGGATTTCCTGTTCCCTTGCCAACATGCCGGCACTCGCATCCCCCTTTTCCAGCTGCAGCCAGCCATTACCCAGGCACAGACCTTCCGCTGTCACGACCAGTTCGCCGGCAGCGAGCGTCTTGCGCATGGCCATGGCTTCATCCAGACTTTGTGCGGTGCGCACCCTGCTGAGAAGCAGGCGCAGATGGTCAGGCCCATGCACGTGAGCGGCAAGACTGCCCTGCTCGTTTCCGACGCTGGCAGCCCCTCTTTCAAAAAGGTGCAGATGCCCGCTTTCCAGCCTGTCCAGTTTCACTTCGACCTGTTCCAGGTCATCCACCAGCAACCCCTGCAGGCGGTTACCCAGCACAGCCTCCACGGCCAGCTGCCATTGGGGCTCGACCTGGATCTGCTCCAGTATCCGCTGGGCATCCGCCAGACCGGCTTCTTCCAGCCAGTGACTGAAAGCCTCGTCATCGTCGCCCATGGCAGCCTGCTGCAGGGTTTGCAGGGAAACCAGGCGACCCCGCGCGGTCTCCAGCTCACTGCGGGCATCCGCCAGGGCCTGCTGCTTCCGCTCCAGCAGACCGCGAACTTCAGCGATAGCTTCCTGTATCGTCAGCGCCGATTCACGCAGTTCTTCCAGCAGCGCTGTCTTTTCCTGTTCCCGTCCTTCCAGTTCGCCGATTTCGGCCTGAAGCTTGAGGTCCGTGAGCTTCTGGCGTTCATCTTCCAGCTTTTGCAGACGTCGCTTGAGCTGGATTTCCTGCTGTTCAAGCTGATTGATCAGGGATCGCTCCACCTGGGCGGTCTGGGCGGGTTCGGTCGCGCTGACATTGAAATCATCCCATTCGCTCTGCCAGGCCTGCATGGCCTGTTCGGCCAGCTGCTGCTTCTCGGCATACTCTTCCGCCCGGGCCCGGATCATTTCCAGCTCGGGCTGATCCTGCATCAGGGTCTGCGCCATCTGCTGCAGCTTGCCTTCGTCCTGGGAGCGGTGAGAACGCGCTTCTTCCAGAGCCTGTTGAGCCCTTTTCAGTTCTGCTTCGTTGCGCTGGCGGGATTCACGGGCATATTGGATGGCTTCTTCTATGCGGGCAATATCGGCGCCCGCCGCGTAGAAGCGTCCCTGCACTTCGTTGAACACCTCATTGGCGTCGTTGTGCGCTTCACGCTGTTTTTCGATTTCACTTTCGGTGCGACGCTGATGCGCCAGCGCCTCCTCGAAACGGTTTTTCTGTTCGGCGATCTGCCGGTCTTTCTGCTGCAGCGCTTCTTCAAGCGCCTTCAGCCGCAACAGCAGCAGTTCGGCATTGACTTCGCGCTCTTCCGCCTTGAAAGTCTTGTACTTTTCGGCCGTGGCCGCCTGGCGTTCGAGGTGGCGCAGCTGTTTCTCGATCTCGTCACGCAGATCGGTGAGGCGCTCCAGGTTCTCACGGGTATGGCGGATACGGTTTTCGGTTTCCCTGCGCCTTTCCTTGTACTTGGAGATGCCGGCGGCCTCCTCCAGATACACCCGCAGCTCTTCCGGGCGTGACTCAATGACGCGGGAGATCATACCCTGTTCGATGATTGCATAACTGCGCGGCCCCAGGCCCGTGCCCAGAAACAGGTCGGTGATGTCCCGGCGGCGGCAGCGTACCCCGTTCAGGAAATAGGCCGACTGGCCATCACGTGTCACCTGGCGTTTGGCGGAAATGCTGTTGTACTGGGCATACTGCCCACCAGCCTTGCCGTCACTGTTGTCGAATACCAGCTCGACACTGGCCACTCCCACGGGTTTGCGGGCGCTGGAACCGTTGAAGATAACATCCGCCATCGATTCGCCACGCAGCATCTTGGCCGAGCTTTCGCCCATAACCCAGCGCACAGCGTCGATGACGTTGGACTTGCCGCAGCCATTGGGGCCGACCACACCCACCAGGGAACTGGGGAAAGGCACGGTGGTGGGATCGACGAATGACTTGAAGCCCGCGAGTTTGATTTTTTCCAGACGCATGGGGCGCAAAGATACAGGAATCGAGGGGGTCTAGACAAGCACTATCTGACGAATAAAATACTTTAATTTTTTATTTTATTTGATTGTTATATATGTATTTATTATGTTTTCTTACGCACTGCACAGGAAAACACAGCCACACCCAAACCCTGTATAATCGCGCCATCCGATTCTGACGAGAAAACAACCATGCCCAGCCAACCCAGCAAAGCACTGGAAACCTTCGAAAACCCGCAACCAGAACGCGATTACACCATCCGTATCCGCATTCCCGAATTCACCTGCCTGTGCCCCAAGACCGGACAGCCGGATTTTGCCACGCTGCACCTGGAATACATCCCCGACCAGCACTGCGTGGAGCTCAAGGCGCTCAAAATGTACGTGTGGTCCTTCCGCGACGAAGGGGCTTTCCATGAGGCCGTGACCAACCGGATCCTGGACGACCTGGTCGCCGTCACCCAACCCCGTTTCATGCGACTGACCGCCGATTTCAATGTCCGTGGCGGCATCTATACCGCCGTGGTTGCAGAACACCGGGCGCCCGGCTGGGAAGCCCCTGCCCCGGTGGTACTGCCCTGAAGCAGCGTGGAAACCCGCCAGGATTGCTACTGCTGCATCGGCATCGACCTTGGCACATCCGGCTGCCGGGGCATCAGTATCGATCACCGGGGCAGAATCGTCGCACAGGCCGAAACATCCCTGCCTCCGTCCACCTCGCCCTATCCCGCATGGAGGGAACAGCAACCTGAGGACTGGTGGCAGGCGACCGTACAGGTGATCCGGCAGTTGCTGGCGGCTACGCGCCACTGCCAGACCGCTGCCATCGCCGTGGACGGCACTTCATCGACCTTGCTGCTGACAGACCCAGCAGGACAGCCCCTGACAGCGGCGCTCATGTACAACGATCAGCGGGCGGCTGCACAATGCGCCACCCTCGCTGGCGTGGCGCCATCCGGGGCTGCCGTGCACAGTCCTTCTTCCAGCCTGGCCAAACTGTTGTGGCTGCTGGAACAGGAGGCTGCAACGCATTCCCGTGCCCTGCATCAAAGCGAATGGATCAGTGGCCGGCTGTGCGGCCGCTTTGATCTCGGGGATGAGAACAACTGCCTCAAGCTCGGTTACGACCCCGTTAACCGTTGCTGGCCCTCATGGATGGAAAAACTGCAACTGCCCGATGGCATCCTGCCGAATGTCGTCCCGCCTGGCGCCGTCATGGGGAGCACCGATCCAGCCAGCGCGGCCCTGACCGGCCTGCCCGATACCTGTCAGGTCATCTCGGGCACCACGGACAGCACCGCCGCTGCACTGGCCGCCGGCCTGGAACGGCCCGGCGACGCCCTCACTTCCCTGGGCAGCACCCTGGTGTGCAAGCTGCTCTCGGATGCACCACTGTTCGATGCGGGCTATGGTATCTACAGTCACCGCATCTTCGGAAAGTGGCTGACAGGAGGTGCTTCCAATACCGGCGGTACGGTGCTGCAGCAGCATTTCTCCGAAGAAGAACTGGAAAGCCTCAGCCGCCGAATCGATCCCGCAAGGAGCCTGTGTCTCGACTACTACCCCCTGCCTGGCAGGGGTGAACGCTTTCCCGTCAACGACCCGGACAAGCTGCCCCGGCTGACACCGGTTCCCAAGGACCGCGCCCGCTTCCTGCAGGGTTTGCTGGAAGGCATCACCCGGATAGAAAAATCAGCCTACCAGCGCCTCCAGGAACTCGGTGCCGGTTATCCGAAACGGGTATTCAGCAGTGGCGGCGGCGCCCGCAATGCCACCTGGATGGCCATGCGGCAGCGCCTGCTGTGTCGACCCGTACTGCCTGCCAGACACCTGCAAGCAGCTTACGGCGCAGCTCAGATTGCGCGTCGGGGCCCGCTTCATACAAAAACCGGGCAATGACCTGAGCCGGCGGGCCCGGGAGAAGACCATATACGGGCCAATAAAAAAGCGCCCCCGGTTCCGGAGGCGCTTTCCTTGCCCAGCACGCCTTGCGGCTCAGGCGGACAGCCTGTCCAGATCCCGGCTGCACTTGAGGCTGAGGGCAAATTCCACATCCGTTCCTTCCGGATAGACCTGGGCCACGATCCAGATCTGGCTGAGCTTGTCACTCATGCCTGTGAGCGCCTTGAGCGCATAGCGCGTGCGGTCTTCATCGAAGAAGGCAAACGGCTCATCCAGGAAAGCAAACTGATCGCCGTGCACACGGCGGGTCAGCAGTTTTTCGGACAATGCCAGGCGCAACGCCAGCATGATCTGGCGCTGGGTGCCACTCGAAACCTCATCCAGATCCATGAAATCGCGCTTGTCACTGGAGAACACCCGCACGGTCAGATCCGGATCGATACGCAGGTGCTCATAGCGCCCCTGGGTGAACACCGGCAGGGTTCTGGCCACCAGGTCACGAATATCGCGGTTGAAGTTGCTGGACACGAAACCGGAAGCGCCTTCCAGCAATTCGATGGCTTTCAGGCGCTTTTCCTTCTTGCCCTGAATCTCCATGATCTTCTGCTGCAGGCTCTCGGTGACTTCTGTCAGGCGTGCCACCTGGCGCACGCGCTCCAGTTCCCGGTCCACTTCCTGGCCCAGGGCCCAGAACTTCTCTTCCTTGCTGTTGATCTGCGAACGCAGCCAGTGTGACTCGGCCTCGACATAAGTGCGCACTTCAGCAATATCCGCCACCACGTCATCGACTTTTGAAAGCAGTGCGGCAAAAGCACTTTCCTCGGGACGGACCGGCTCATCCACTGCCGGAATGGTCATTTGCTCCTCACCTGCCTCGCTGAATTCAGGCTCTGGCTTCGAAGCGGCCTCTTCCTTTTCGGATGCCGTTTCCCCGACGAAGGGCGTTACTGCGCGGGCCTTCTCGAGCGCGTCGCTGAATACCCGCGAATCATCCGCAAGGGTCCGCGCCCGGGAGGCATGTTGGGCGGAGCGAATCCAGAACAGCAGCATCAGTACGGCAAAACCAATACCGGCGTATCCAATATAGGGTATCCAGGCATCCTGCCAGTTGGGCAGCTTTTGCTGCAGCATCTGCAACAGCTGCTGCGACTGGGCCATGTCCGGCTTCTTCGCCAGCAGGAACCACGCGCCACCGGCGATCAGCGCCAGCACGAAACTGATGAAACGCCAGAAACGGGCGCGGCCGCGCTTGCCCAGCGCACGCTTGAGCAGGGGCTGATTCTGGACATAGACATCGGCGGCGGCTTCCAGATTTTCCACCACCGATTTGTTGGCGTTGATCTCCGCCTCCAGTTCGTTTTTCCCATCTTCGAGCTGCATCAGGTAGCCTTCCTGGAAATCCAGCTCTTCCAGCTCCTGATTCAGGGCTTCCGCCTCGGCTTCCAGCTCTTCTGTCATCTCGTCGAACTGGGCAATCTCATCCTCGAACCCGGCAGCCACGTATTCCAGCGGTGCTACGCCGGCCATGGTCTTGACCGCCACGCTGTGAGGATGGGGCGTGGTGATCTCCCGCTGGGCAAGATAAAAAGATTCGACGAATTCATCGAATTCATAACCCAGAATCTCGAACAGGCGATCGGCCACTCCCGAAACACCCCGGGCGATGGGGTTGTCAATATCATCGGCCTTGCTGAGTCGTGCGCTGTGACTGCCATCGCGATCGAGGAAGCGGGACAGCTGATAGGCTACGCCATCCACGGTAAAATCCAGGGTCACGGCACAGTGATGCTCGCCCCAGCGCAGTACCTTGTCCAGATCATCGGGGCCGAGAGAAAACGTACGACCGAACAGGGCAAAACACACCGTCTCCCCGATAGTGCTCTTGCCAGACTCATTCTCGCCACTGATGGCGATGATGCCTTTTTCCGGCAGATCCTGAAGATCCAGCTCCGCATATTTCAGAACATTCGTTGCCTTGACTGCATTGATAATCATGCCAGACCCTCTTCTTCGAGTTGACGCAGACGCGTGAGGGCCATTTCCATGGCCTCGCGGTAGGCCGCTTCATCAAATTCCTCACCGGAATTCTGTCGGCGTTCGAATTCTGCCGCACAGTAGGCGGCGAATTCTTCGGAAATTGCTGTCTGACGTTGTGCCGGATGAGGAGCCAGCTCTGTATCCAAAGACATAATCTTGTCCTTTCAGCTTAACAGATAAAGATACCTGTATATCATTAATATCAATAGGTTATGAACTATATATAACCTGGTTTCAAACAGTTTACAGCTTTCGGAAATAGACGGACTGAGTCGGGATATCCACTTCCTGCACCTGCAACCTGATCCGCTGATCAGGCTGCATGTCATCACTGCGCCGGATACGGCTTTCCAGCGCCAATTGAGGAATCATAACAACCGCCTTGCGTTCTTCCAATGCCATTATCACAGCTTCACCCTGCCAGTCGCCCTGTTCCTTGAGCCAGATCAGTTTCCAGTGCAAATTGGACAGACGCTCGGAGCGACGGATGACGCCTGTTACCGCACTGGCTGCCGCCATGTGTTCACCCACCTTGTCCTTGTCCAGGGGCGTATTGCCCGTGACGAATGCCCGCAATTGCTGGTGCACCAGCAGATCCGCATAACGGCGCAGGGGGCTGGTGGCCCTGGCATAATAGTCCAGCCCCAGGCCGAAATGCCGTCCGGCGCTCAATGCCGCATTGCTGGGTTTGAACAGGCGCCGGTAGGCATAGGCTTCAGACATGCTCTGGGGCTGGCGTATTTCTGAAGGTTCAGGCTGAACCGCATAGGGAATCACGACATCATGCTGCTCGGCAAAGCGGGCGGCAGCTTCTCCTGCCATGAGCATGGCATCGGTCACCATTTGCCGGGATGCCAGTCGTGGCAGAGGCTTGATCACGATTTCGTCACCGATCACCCGCACACTGACTTCCGGCAGGTTGATCTCGGCGGCATTCCGCGCCAGGCGTGCTGCCCGGTAGGTTTTGGTGAGCTCATGCAGGGCATCGAATTCAGGCGCCTGCAAGCGTTGTTCCGCCTGCTCATAGCTGATTCGCGTCACACGACCCCGGCTGGGAACGATCTCGATATCGGTGACTTCCGATTCCGTGTTGAGGCGAAAACCGAATGACAGTGCCACCGATTCTTCCTGCAGGCCCAGCCCGAGCTGATCTGTCACTGCCGGTGGCAGCATCTGCACCATTTTTTCGGGAAGATACAGGTTGGCGCTGCGGTCGCGGGCCGCCAGATCCAGGTGGCTGTCGGGACGCACCAGGGCCGCCACATCCGCCACGTGCACCCATATGCGGTCACCATCGAGACTGATGGCATCGTCCGGATCCGTGTTGCCCTCGTCATCGATGGCCCAGGATTGCAAGTGGGTCAGATCCTTGCGCTCTTCGTCAGCAAGCACAGGCACAGCCAACCCGGGGGATTCGATGGCAGCACCCTGCCGCAACGGCCAGGGGTTGAAGCGCGCCGGCCAGTAACCGCAACGCAACAGAAACCCGTGCGCGCTCTCCGGCGTTTCTGCAATATTCAGGGCACCCAGCACACGGCTCTTGGCGGTTTTTCCCAGCGCCACCCGTTCGACCTCGCCCAGGCGGCTGAAATCCTGCTCCTCCAGACTGCCCTGCTGCACACGTTCGAGGAAAGCTGCCCACGCCTTCTGCTCCGCTTCCTTGTGCGCCCGCTGTTCACGCTCGGCTTCCACGTCCTTTTCCTTGCGCGCACGCAGGTTGCGTACGGATCCTTCAAAATACAGGCCATCCCTGAGCACCAGCCAGGTCTGCCAGGCGGTAGCGGGCGTGAATTCACCGTAGACCAGCTCGGCGACTTCCTCCAGACTGGCCGTTTCCCCCTGGAGCAGTTCCCAGGCTTCCTCGACGTTGCCACCGTCTGCTTTCAGCGCGCCCAGATCCCTGACCGGGCCGGGATGCAGCAGGGAGATATCCTTTTCCCGGACGCGCTTGGTCTTGCCGTCTTCGAAACGGATTTCTATCTTGTCGGCCACGGATTCCGCGATGGCGGGACGGATCTTGTACAGCACCAGGCTGCCAGCGTGAATTCTTGCTTCAGTCACAGGTAAGCATCAGAAGGAGTCAATGGCGCAATGATACCTGTTTGTCTTCCCCGGGGGAGCAAAACCTGTGCAGACAGGAAAAACACAGGGTTGTTCGCCAGCGCGATTCGGTACAATCTGTGGCATCACTGCCTGAACAGACGAACCACCATGAACCTGAACGATTTTGTGCAAACACTTCATTTGGAACAAGCCCCTGCAGAAGCGGATTGCGCGCTCACCGCACCCGCCGCTTTGGGACTCATCAGGGTACAGGGAGAAGATGCCCGGGATTTTCTTCAGGGACAGCTCACCAACGACATCAACCGGGTCACCCCCGATGAGGCACAGCTCAGCGCCTGGTGTACCCCGAAAGGGCGCATGCTGGCACTGATGCTCATCTTTCAGCACGGCGACGATCTCTACCTGCAGTTGCCTGCCGAGCGCATTGAAGCGGTCCTGAAACGGCTGCGCATGTTCGTCCTGCGCTCAAAGGTGACACTGGACGATGCCAGCAACGAACTTGCTGTGCTGGC
>DRLF01000325.1 GCA_011051425.1 Thiolapillus brandeum
ACAAGAGTACAATTGATAAATAATCAATAAAACGTGAGATAAATTCATGTATCTGCAGATCAGCCATTTGCGCAGCCTGTTGGCCCTGGAGGAAACCGGTAGTCTGACTGCGGCTGCCGGGCGCCTGCATCTCACCCAGTCTGCGCTGTCGCACCAGATCAGGGGGTTGGAAGCGCATTTCGGCACCCGGCTGTTTCAGCGCAAGAGTCGCCCCCTGAAGCTGAGTGTGGCGGGAGAGAAACTGCTGGAGCTGGCCCGTATCGTCATTCCCCGTGTCCGGGCCTGTGAAGATTCCCTGTCGCGCCTGGCCGAGGGCATCGCCGGCCGGCTGCATATCGGTATCGAATGCCACAGTTGTTTCCAGTGGCTCATGCCGGTGCTGGATTTGTACCGGGAAGACTGGCCGGAGGTGGAGCTGGACCTGACTCTGGGACACAGTTTCGAACCCATGCCGGCGTTACGCTCGGGTCACGTGGACGTGGTGATCAGCTCCGATCCGGTCGCCGATCCCGATCTCGCGTTCTTCCCCCTGTTCAGCTACGAATCCCGACTGGTGGTGAACGCCGGGCATCCCCTGGCATCGAGAGATTTCGTGCGCCCCGGGGATCTGTCCGCACAGACCCTGATCACTTATCCCGTTTCACCGGGACGGCTGGATCTGTTTTCCCGGTTTCTGCAACCTGCGGGCGTGCAGCCGGCAAAGATCCGGCATGTGGAGCTGACACCCATGATGCTGCAACTGGTTGCCAGCAACAGGGGCGTGACCGCGCTGCCCAGCTGGGCCTTGCATGAATACAATGACAACCCCCGACTGCGCTTTCTGCCACTCGGGAAAGCCGGTATCAGGGGCACCCTGTATGCCGGCATGCGCAGCAGTGACAGCGGCAGGCCCTACATGCAGGGGTTTGTCGATCAGGCCAGGGCCACCTGTTTCGAGCGTCTGCCGGACATCATGCCGGTTGAGGAAGATACAGCCAGCGCCGGGTAAACCAGGCGAGGAACAGCCAGGTGATACCGACGATCACGCCGGTGCTGAGCAGCAGGGTGAAATGTGCCGGGTCTGACGGCACATAGAAAACCGGACCCTGCTCCGATGAAATATGCGTCATCATGTACCAGGCGAAAAAACTCTCCACGGCGAACAGAAAGGCCATGGCCAGAAAATAGGTTCTGAGTAACGAGGTAGCGGCGGGTGTTTTGGCTCCCAGTATCAGACAGAGCAGCAGGCTGAACAGGTCATGGGAGATGCCATACCAGGGATGCCAGCTGTGCCAGGCATACATCATGGCCAGCTCGATAAGGGCGCGGGCAAGCATGTTGATCAGGAAGATGGTGAGCAGGCCCCGTGAGGCCTGCAGTCTCCTGTCGGCCAGCAGCAGGGCAGGATAGACATACCAGCACAGCAGCACCGTGCCGAGCCAGGCGGTCTTGACGGGGGCGACGTGGCCGCCGGGAGGTGCCGTGCTGCCGTTCTGGATGATGAAGAAGGTGGCTGCACTCAGCGCCAGCAGGGCAATGGACAGCCACAGCAACGGCTTCAGGTGCCCTGGGGAAGGCGAGGGGTTCACGCGCCGGGGGCGAAGGTGATGATTCCTGAACGGGACTCGAATACAGGCCCGTTCAGGGGATGCTGCATCAGTCTTTTACGGGCGCCTGTTTGCCGGCCTTGTACAGTTCCACTACCTTGTCCCACTGTTTCGGGTTCAGGATATTGTGCATGTTGTTGCGGCAGGCCAGCTTGGTCTTGATGATGTTTTCACGCACCTTGAAAATTTCATTGGTGATCTGCTGCAGCACGGCGCCGGAAGCACCGTCGAGGGCTTCGTTGGCCAGGGTCTTTTCCAGCTCTGCCACGCGCTTGACCATTTCCATGATGCGGGGATGATTCTTGCTGTGCCATTCATCCAGTGCCTTGCTCTGCTCCTCGGTCAGTTCGAGTTTGTCGCCTTGGGTCATGATCACCTGCATGAGGTTGGGCATGGGGTTGGCGTGATGCAGCATCTGCATCTGCTCCGGCGTCATGCTGGTTGCAGCAAAGGCAGAGAAAGAAAGGCTGAAAAGGGACAGGAGAATGAGCAGTCTGGTTTTCATGGTTTTACTCCGGGTAGGGGATGACATGTTTTTTTAGTGTGGAAATTCTACTAAATTATTGATTTTACGGGATTCGGGATGATACAGCTTCGCGTCATGACCGTAGGTCGGACTTCAGTCCGACATCTCACCCTTGTGGCGCCTGTTGTCGGACTGAAGTCCGACCTACGGATACGGGTTTTTCCATAGTCGGGGGTGTGGGCAGCGGATTCATAAAAATTAGCATAGTCCTTCGTGGTGGCTGCTTTCAATGATCTGGAGCAATTTTTCTTTGAACCGGTTTCATTCCCCTGCGACGGTCATCTGTTCCACCCACCAGGAGCCGGTATGCACGCTGCCGGGAATGTTGGTGTCGTTGCCCACGGCCAGGAGCTGGCGGTACATGTCTTTCAGGTTGCCGGCGATGGTGATTTCTTCCACCGGATACTGGATCTCGCCATTTTCCACCCAGAAGCCCGCCGCGCCCCGGGAGTAGTCGCCGGTGACGGCATTCACGCCCTGGCCCATGAGTTCGGTGACCAGCAGGCCGCTGTCCATTTCCCTGAGCATCTGCTCCAGACTCAGGTCGCCGGTGGTGATGGCCAGGTTGCGTACCCCGCCGGCATTGCCCGTGGTCTGCAGTCCCAGTTTGCAGGCGGAATAGCTGTCCAGGAGGTAGGTCTGGATGACGCCCTGGTCGATGATGGCCTTGGGGTTGGTGGCCACGCCTTCGTTGTCGAAGGGAGCGCTGGACAGACCCCTGGGAATATGGGGATCTTCCGTGACCTTCACCCAGTCGGGAAAGATTTGCTGTCCCAGGCTGTCCAGCAGGAAGCTGGACTGGCGGTACTGTGCATGGCCGCGCAGGGCGCCGGTGAGGCTGCGCAGCAGGTGAGGTGCGATGTCGGCGCGGAAGATCACCGGCGCCTGGCGGGTGCCCAGCTTACGGCCATTGAGCTTGGCCACGGCATTGGCGGCAGCCTTCCTGCCGATAGCTTCGGGAGACAGCAGTTCGCGCCAGTCCCGGCGGCTGTCATACCAGTAGTCCCGCTGCATACAGTCGCCATCCTGGGCCAGCACCACGCAGCTGAGGGTATGGCGGCTGGTGGGATAGCCTCCCACGAAGCCGTTGCTGTTGCCGTAGATGAAACTGCCGCTCTGCGTATTCAGGGTGGCGCCTTCGGAGTTGCTGATACGTTTGTCGTAATCGCGGGCAGCCTGTTCGGCTTCCAGGGCCAGGTCATGGGCCTGGTCCGTGTCGATATCCCAGGGATGATGCAGATCCAGTTCCGGATAGTCCCGGGCCAGCAGATCCGGGTCGGCCAGGCCGGCGCACGCGTCTTCGGAAGTGTAACGGGCGATGGTGCAGGCCTTGCTCACGGCTTCTCGCAGGGCAGCGGGCTTGAGGTCCGTGGTGTTCGCCGACCCCTTGCGTTTGCCGAAATACACGCTGATGCTCAGGCCCTGATCGCGGGTATGCTCGATGGTTTCCACTTCGCCCAGGCGCAGGGTGACGGACAGGCCGGCGCTGCTGGATACGGCGGCGTCCGCCGCGCTCGCGCCCAGCTTCTTTGCCTCGGCGAGAAGATCAGCGACCATGGATTCGAGCTGTTCTATGCGGCTCATACTGCTGTACCTCCCACGGTGATTTCATCGACTTTCATGGTGGGCTGGCCCACGCCCACGGGCACGCTCTGGCCGTCCTTGCCACAGACGCCCACGCCCTGATCCAGGGCCAGGTCATTGCCCAGCATGCTCACCCGGGTGAGCACTTCCGGGCCATTGCCGATGAGGGTGGCGCCTTTCACCGGCGCGGTGATCTTTCCGTCTTCGATGAGATAGGCCTCGCTCAGGGAGAACACGAACTTGCCCGAGGTGATGTCCACCTGACCGCCCGCGAAGTTCACGGCGTACAGGCCTTTCTTTACGGAACGGATGATTTCTTCAGGCTCGTGCTCGCCGGGGAGCATGTAGGTATTGGTCATGCGCGGCAGAGGCAGGTAGGCGTAGGATTCGCGCCGCCCGTTGCCCGTGGGCTCCAT
>DRLF01000326.1 GCA_011051425.1 Thiolapillus brandeum
AGAGGGCTCATCGTCATCCATGAGAATCCGGTTGCCGTCTCCTTCCATGTCTTCATATTGTCCTTTGCGGATAGCCCATATCAGCACACCTACGAACACGAGCCCGAAAAAGATCATACCGGGAATGAGGCTGTAGATGACTTCCATGATTCAGGGTTCTCCCGTCTTGAAAAGCGTACGAATGCGAGCGGCATTGCCGATGACCAGCAATGAACTGATGGGCATGGAAATTGCAGCTATCAATGGCGTTATCATTGCCGCCATGGCCAACGGCACCATAATTATATTATAGGCGAAAGAAATCATGATGTTCTGGCGAATCGTTTTCAGGGTGCGCCGGGAGAGCGCAACGGCCAGGCTGATCTTTTCCAGTTCGTCACTCATGAGCACGATATCTGCGCTTTCGACCGATACATCGGTGCCGGAACCGATGGCAATGCCCACATCTGCCCGGATCAGCGCGGGGGCATCATTGACGCCGTCCCCGACCATGGCAACCAGTTGCCCCTGTTTCTGCAGCTCTGCGATAACCTTGTCCTTGTCCTCAGGCAACACTTCGGCGATCACCTGCATACCTCCCAGCTGTCTGGCCACCGCCTCCGCTACCGAGCGCCTGTCACCGGAAAGCAGGGTCAGCCGGATGTTTTTTGCACGGAGCTCATCAATCAGTGCACGGGCGTCATCACGAAGCCGGTCAGCGATGCCGATGATACCGACATGCCGGCCATCCATGGCTACATGAACCAGGGAAATACCCTGATTTTCCAGTTCGGCTGATTGCTCCAGCAACAGGTCATCAAGAGCCACTTGCTGTGCCTGTAGCCATTGCAGTGTACCGATAAGTATGTCGGACCCCTCAATGCGAGTGCAGATACCCTGGCCCGGACTGCTGTGGAAATCCGCTATATCCAGTTCTTTCGGGTCGATGTCTCTGTGTCTGGCTTCGGCAATGATGGCCTGGGCGATGCTGTGTTCGGAGAAACGTTCCGCAGCTGCGGCATATTGCAGCAGGCGTTCTTCTGAAAGTGCTGCCGAAGGAATGGTGCGTACAACCTGCATTTTTCCTTCAGTCAGGGTGCCGGTCTTGTCGAAGACAAAGTGTTCCACATGGGAAAGGGTTTCGAGAACAGCGCCGGTCTTCACCAGAATGCCATGGCGGGCACCCTGACCGGAAGCCACTGCAATCGCCATGGGGGTCGCCAGTCCAAAAGCGCAGGGGCAGGTGATGATCAGTACCGAAGTGGCTGCCATCAGGGCGAGTTCGAAGTCTTTGTGTACCCAGATGAAGAAGGTCAGGGTGGCAAGGCTCAGGGTGGCCATTACGAACCAGGGAACAATGCGGTCTGCCGTGCACTGGATGGGGGCTTTTGACGCCTGAGCTTCTTCCACCAGGCGGATGATCCGGCCGAGAGCCGTGTTGTTAAGGGTGCCGGTGACTTCGATGGTCAGTGCTCCCTGGGTATTGACCGTGCCGGCAGACACCTTGTCGCCCGGGTGTTTCGCAACCGGTTTGGATTCACCGCTGAGCATGGCCTCATCGACCTGGCTTTCCCCCTGCAGCACGATGCCGTCTACGGGGATTTTCGCGCCCGGTTTGACAACTACCTGGTCGCCCGGCTTGACCCTGCGTATGGGGACAGATTTTTGCTCGCCGTCCTGCAATACCAGGGCAATCCGGGGTTGCAGATCGAGCAGCCTTTGTGTTGCGGCTACGGCATGACGCTTGGACACCCCTTCCAGGTGACGCCCGATCAGAATCACGAAAATGAAGTTTACGACGGTATCGAAATAGACCTGGTGATCGGGAAGATCGGTAAAGGTCACCCAGCTGGAATAGGCCCAGGTAACCACGGCGCCCAGCGCGATGGGGAGATCCATGCCCAGGTGCCGGGTACGCAGGCTGGTCCAGGCCCCCTTGAGAAAGGGCCACCCGGAATACAGCAGTGTCGGAGTGGCGAGGGCGAATCCGACCCAGTGAAACAGGGTGCGGAACTCGCCTTTGTCGGCACCGCTGTACAGCGCGATGGAAACCCAGATCAGGTTCATCATGGCAAAGCCGGCAAAGGTGATGCGGAACAGCAGATCACGGGTCTGCTTTTTCAGGATGCCTTCGGCGGCTTCAGGGTCGAAAGGCGTGGCTGCATAGCCGACCCTGGCCAGTGAGTTGATGATTTCCGACAGCTGGATGCGGCTGTTGTCCCAGCGCAGCAGCAGACGTTTGGCGGAAAGGTTGACCCGGGCAGACAATACGCCGGGCAGCTGATTCAGAGTGTGTTCGATCAGCCAGACACAGGCCGCACAGTGTATGCCTTCCACCAGAAGATGAATCTCGCGTTCCTGGCCTTTTTTGTGTACGAATTCATCCTGGACTTCTTCCAGGTCATACAGTCCCAGATCCTCAGGGGGGGGAGGCGGGGGTTCAAGCAGGAGACCTTCCGGTGTGCGCTGATAGAAGCCTTCCATGCCGGCTGCATAGATGGCTTCACAGACAGACTGGCAGCCGAAGCAGCAGAAATGCTGCTTCTGACCGTCAATATCAGTTGAATAGTCCTGTTCGGGCAGAGGCAGGCCGCAGTGAAAGCAACCGCCGCCATTTTCTGCATTCATCGACTGTTGTTGGACAGTACCGATATTCGCTGAGTGATCTTCAGGCTGTCTTCGCCTTTGGTCAGCACAGCATTGAGGTCCCAGATGCCCTTGAGAGGAAAGACAAGTTCGGCGCTGTACACGCCAGGCGCAATTTCCTGCATTTCGGTGCTGAAATCTGCATGAACGTCACTTGGACGGTAGGCTTGTATGACCGCCTTGTCGCCCGCTACTGGCACTCCCCTGGTGTCTACGACATTGAAAGTGTAGCGCGCCGGCTGTCCCAGAATGGGTTTGTGAACGGCGTCCAGTTTCATCTGCCAGCCGAGGCGATTGCGCGCTTCCCGCTGCTTGATGAAGTTTTCTTCCTGATCTTTGCCATGCTCGTAGTAATCTTTTTCCACGAGCCCCGGATTGGTCATGATGGCCGTTACGATAAAGGCGATATTCACGCCCAGTACCAGAAGAATGCCGCCGATCCATGCAAGCACCCAGGGGTTTCTGAAAGCTCGGTTGCTGCTCTGAGAAAAACGTGGGCTGTCGTTGGCTGGAGTATCATTCATGGCAAAGTTCATTATTCAGGAGCAAAAAACATGCTTTCGTAAGAAGAAGTTTGTTTCGGGTTGTCGAGATTCACAACCTTGAAAATGATAGGCGTACGTTCTGCCTTGATTTTTTCTGCAGGCACGTTGATGAACATGATATAGGAGCCGGTATGGCCTTTCTTGGCGATCAGTGTTTCTTCAGCGCCTTTGAGCTGCATGCCCTCTATGCCTGATGCGGTTACCTTTGCGCGAATATCATTCGCAGTCTTGTTCAGGATCTTCACATCGTACTTGTTTTGTATGGTGCCGTCGCTACGTTGCACGAACAGTGGTGAACGGCCGTGCAGTACCTTGACTTCAATAGCACCAAGATGGGTTATGCCGTAGATGATGCCGCTTACCGCCAGCGTGAGGATGGTAAGGTAGATCAGCACCCTGGGGCGCTTCAGCAGGGGCAGTTGCTTCTTGCCTTCCATCTCATCCATGGATGCGTAGCGAATGAGCCCCTTGGGTCGGCCAATTTTTTCCATAACGGCATCACAGGCGTCCATGCAGAGGGAGCAGGTGATGCAGCCTTCCTGCTGACCCATGCGGATATCGATGCCGGTAGGGCACACGGCGATGCACTGCTTGCAGTCGATGCAGTCTCCATTGCCTTCGACCAGTTTGCCTTTCTTCAGACGGCCACGGGGTTCACCGCGGTGGAAGTCATAGGTCGGCAGGATGGTTTCCTTGTCGTACATTACGCCCTGGATCCGGGCATAAGGGCACAGCCAGAAACAGGCCTGCTCGCGGAGTTTACCCGCAAGTACCAGCGTACCGGCAGTGAACAGAGCAATAACCCCGTAGGCCGTGCTGCTGGCCTGTCCAGTGAAAATATCGTGCCAAAGCTGTCGCGAATCTGTGAACCAGGATACAAAGCTGATGCCGGTAAGAACGGCAATCAGTGTCCAGATGCCGTATTTCAGCACTTTCCTGCGAATTTTTTCCCCGTTCCATGGACCCGCATCCAGTTTGCGGCGCTTGGCAGGGACCCCTTCGATTTTGTCTTCCAGCCACATGAATAAGTCTGTCCAGGCAGTTTGGAAGCAGAAAAAACCACAGTAAACACGGCCGGCGATTGAAGTTACAGCTGCCAGCAACATGGCGAAAAACAACAGTACCAAAGCCAGCATCCAGACATCCTGCGGCAGGATGGTAAGACCGAAGATATGGAACTGGCGGTCGGGAATATCGAAGAGAATGGCCTGTTGACCGTTCCAGCGCAGGAAGGGACCGATGAACAGGAGCAGCCAGATACTATGAGTCAGCCACTTGACTTTGCGCCATTTTCCGGCCGCCTGTTTGGGGTAGATTTTTTCCTCTCCCGTATTGACATGCCAGTCGGCGGCTTCCTCATAAATATCATCGGAATATTTAGCCTGATTTTCTGCAGAAGTTGCTGATTCGGTCACCGTGTTCTCCTGATTTACCTACTTAGATATCCGGCAAATATGAACCTGCCGAGTATATACGAATAAGACGGGAATGA
>DRLF01000327.1 GCA_011051425.1 Thiolapillus brandeum
AAAAAGTGGGCCGGGTACACCGAGCCATGGCGCCGGGCAATTTCACCTATTCCTCCCACATGGCCATGTTCATGGGCTTTACGCCTGGCGATGCTTTGTCGCGGGAAACCGGCGTCAATCCCAAGTTCGGCAAGATCTTTCGTATGAGCCAGGGAGGGATTGCGGGAAAGGGCAAGGAATACTTTCTGCTGGAAGGGCGCAATATAGTCGACGGTTTCAACCGCAAGGGTTACCGCACCATTGGAACCGGCGCCGTGGGATGGTTCAATCCGGCAACAGAAACGGCCGGCAACCTGATCAATGATTTTCAGCATTTCTATTATCACGGTGATCCCTGTGTCACCTGGACCTTGCCACAGCAGCTGCGCTGGCTTGCCGAACAACTGCGCGCGGCGTCCTCCCCGGCATTTACTTTTCTGAACATTGGCGAAACCCACGTGCCTTACTATTTCGAGGGTGCGCCCTGGTCACCCCAGGACAATCCCTGTATTCCGTTTGGTGAGAACAACGATGCGGTCGAATCCCGTCGTCGCCAGATCCTGGCCCTGGAATGGGTGGATACCCGGCTGGCGCCCCTGCTCGATGCCTTTGCCGATGCGACGGTGGTGGTTTGTGCCGACCACGGCGACTGCTGGGGTGAAGACGGCCTCTGGGAACACGGCATTTCCCACCCCAAGGTGCTGGAAGTACCCTTGCTGTTTCGTATCGGCGCGACGGAATGACGCCGCACTACCTGCAACTCATCCTGTACAAGGCGCGGGCCGACCTGAAAGTCGAGGCCGCCAGGGGCTATATGGGCATGTTGTGGTGGGTGCTGGAGCCGGTGCTCTATATGGGTGCTTTCTACATTATCTTTGCCGTGGCGCTGCAGCGTGGCGGTGAAAACTTCGTGCCCTGGCTGCTGACCGGGCTGGTTGTGTGGAAGTGGTTCGATACCACGGTGCGCATGTCGCTGAATGTCATCACTGCAGGCAAGGGGCTGATGTCCCAGGTGTATCTGCCAAAGGTGTTTTTTCCCGCTGTCGTTATCCTGAAGAATTCCGTGAAGTTTCTGGTGACCCTGGTATTGCTGCTGCTGTTCCTGCTGGTGTACGGCATGCCCCTGGGCTGGTCCTGGCTGATGGTACCGGTACTGCTGCTGGTACAGCTGCTGCTGATCTGTGGTGTCACTTTTTCCGTATCCGCGCTGACGCCCCTGTATCCGGACCTCAAACTGCTGATGAACAATGTGCTCATGCTCATGTTCTTTCTGTCCGGTGTGTTTTTCGATACCAGCAGGCTGGAAGGCTGGCTGGCCGCGCTGCTGGACCTCAATCCCATGGTGCACATTATCCATGCCTGGCGGGATGTGCTGCTGTTCGGGCGGCTGCCGGACCTGGCCGCACTGGGACTGGTGATGCTGTTTTCCCTGGCCCTGTGCGGACTGGGACTCTACCTGCTGCGGCGTTATGACCGCCTTTATCCGAGGCTGGCATGAACCCGGTGCTGATACTGGAAAACGTGGGCGTGGCCTATCGGCGTGGCCGCAGTCTACGTGGCGGTGAACTGTACTGGGCGCTGAAGGACATCTCCCTGGAGCTGAAGCACGGTGAAACCCTCGGCGTGATCGGCCGTAACGGTGTGGGCAAGACCACCTTGCTGAAGGTCATCGCCGGCATCATTGCGCCGGACCGGGGGGAAATCCGCAATGCGGGCGTCAGCGCATCCCTGCTGTCCCTGCAGGTGGGTTTCGTGCCTCTGCTTACGGGAAGAGAGAATGCCATCCTGTCCGGCATGCTGCTGGGCGCGCCCAAATCCCGCATCGAGCAGAACATGGATGAACTGGTAGCCTTTGCCGAACTGGAAGACTTCATCGACGAGCCGGTATCCAGCTACTCGGCGGGCATGCGGGCGCGCCTGGGGTTTTCTGTCGCCATGCAGGCGGATCCGGATATCCTGCTGATCGACGAGGTGCTGGGGGTGGGCGATGCGGCCTTCAGGAAGAAATCCTCGGAAGAGATACAGCGCAGAATCCGGTCCAACCGCAGTGTGATCCTGGTATCTCACAATACTGCGATGATGGCCAGGCTCTGTGACCGGGTGGTATGGATCGAGCAGGGGGTGTCGCGCATGCAGGGTGAGGCGGGAGACGTACTGGCGGCTTACGAAGCTTCGATCTGAATATCCTGCATGGTGTTCAGGCAGGCTTCCCAGCCGCGTATGCCCTGGGCGTAACGTTTCCAGAGCGTGCGCGCCAGCGCCTTCTGTTCGTCTTCACCGCCGGGTACAGCCTGAAAACCACGGGGAAGCGGGGCAGCCAGGCTCTGTTCTCCCGCCTCGATGATGCGCTGCAGGTCCTGTTGCCAGAAGCCGGGCGCTTCATGGCTTTCGTCCAGCACCTTGGCCAGCCGGCTGATTTGCGTGGTGCGCAAACCCAGCGTCTGTTCCGCAATCTTTTCTTCCAGCGCCCTGTCGTCCAGCCGGCTCAGGCCAGAAAAGAAACCGGCGCAACCGCGCAGGCGATCGCTGGCTGATCCTGCTGGCAGGGTTGGGGTATCGAGCACCAGCGCGTCGGCGGAGAAATCCAGCAAACCGTAATTCTGGGGTTTGAGAGAAAGATCCTGTTCCCACTGGCGGTGTTCGGCTGGCAGGTGAGGCACCGCCCAGGGGTTGTCCAGGAACAGGGCGTCGGGGTGAAGATGGTGCAACAGGACACCGAACAGCAGGTCTTCATTCCTGAGCAGCGGAAAAAACGGCGGTGTCAGCCGGGCGCAGTCGATGCCGGTCAGGGGCGACATCAGTGAAAACTGGTTGCGAAAAGCGGGGCCGAAACTGCCCATCCAGGTGTTGCGCGAACGGATGTGTCTGCGGTAGTCCTGCTCCGAGCTGAACAGCTTGCCGCGGTATTGTGCCGGCAGCTGGTAGATCCAGATATTCGATGCCGTACCCGGATCGCCGGCGTAGCCACAGGCGGTCAGCAGAATTTTTGAATCCGGCTGCACCTGGGCAAAATCGGCGGGATAAAGATTGCGCAGGGCGCTTTGTGGCAGCGCGTCTTCCCCCAGCAGGGAAAGGGTCTCGCCAAGGCTGGCTCCCAGGGCCTGGCTGAAGCTGCCGGCGCTCGGGTCGGTGTTTTCCGGGTCCAGCAGCGTTTGCCACTCGTTGTCCGAACCAAAGAAGTCCGCTACCCGCGATCGGGAAGTGATCTCCGGACCCGTTGGGCCTGTCGGGGGACTGACCCGCTGAAAAAGAATGTCGTCGTCCACCAGTACCAGCTTGCTGCCCCTTGACAGCAGCAGCCCCCAGTTGCGCGTACGCCCATAGGAAGGAATAGCCGGGTTTTCCCCGTAGCGTCCCAGCAGAAATGCGATACCTTCGGCATGTTCCGGCAGTTGTGACTGCAGCTGCTGCAGAACCCTTGCCTGTTCGTCGATCCCGAAATAATGCAGTTTTACGCCATGAGCTGCGGAGAAGTCCCGGCAGATGGCGCGGTTCTTTTCCCTCTTTTCCGCTTTCCGGGAGTCGTCGATCACGTAATAGCGGTTGGTCCCGAGGAAGCGGTGATTGGCCGCCATGCTTTCCAGCAGGCGGGCCAGGGCCTCACTGCGGTCACAGCTGAGAATGCAGTAGCACAATGCGGTTTCTGCCGGCTGAAAGCCTGAAACCGGTTTGATGCTTTGGGTCTTGGCGGATGCCGAGAGCATCAGTCCTGCCTGCCCGATGCTGTTCAGTACCTGCCGGATGTCGTCCGGTTCATCACGCAATTCGGGGATTTCCCGGCCCACATGCTGTATATGCTCGGACAGGGTGCGGAACTCCCGGCACAGGCGCAGGGAATAGGCCACGTCATTGGTGACGGTGATCTGTTTTCCGCTGCTCCTGCTGCGCAGCAGCACACGCTGGCCGGGCAGTGGGAATTCCATGCAGTCATCGAAAGCGGTCAGGTCTTCTTCAGCCGGCGCAGCCGGGGCGGTCGCAAGGTTGTAACTGAAGGAAAAATTGTAGCTGCTGCCGTCATTCATGATTCATCTGACCGGGGAAAACACGTATCATCCAGGATATGTGCGAAGCTTACCTCATTCCGCTGAATTCTGCCTCGACGGGGACGGAGTCTGTCCGTGTCTGAGGAACGGATACTCATCCTTGTGCTGGGTATGCACCGCAGCGGCACTTCGGTGCTCACGCGGGTGCTGAATCTCCTTGGCGCCGATGTGGGACAGGATCTTCTCGGTGCCCGGCAGGATATCAACGCAAGAGGTTTTTGGGAGCACCGGGAGCTGATCGCCATTAACGAAAAGCTGCTCTCCGTCCTGGACAGAAGCTGGTATGACTTCCGGCCCCTGCCGTCGGGGGTGTGGACAGGTGAGACCATCGCCGGATTTCAGGATCAGGCGGTGACCTTCCTGAATACAGCATTTGCCGGGGCAGCGACCCTGGCCGTGATCAAGGATCCCCGCCTGTGCCTGCTGCTGCCCTTCTGGGAATCGGCCGCCAGGCAGGCGGGCTGGAAGCCGGTGGTGGTTCTGGCGACCCGCTCCCCTGCAGAAGTCGGCGCATCCCTGTGTCACCGTGATCCACTGACCCCGTCGAGTGCAGACCTGCTGTGGCTGCGCTATACGGGGGACAGTGAAAAGTACAGCCGGGAGCTGCCACGTGTTTGTGTGGACTATGCCGGGTTGCTGGCAGACTGGAAAACCACCCTGGACAGGGTGGGTACAGCATTGGGAATAAGCTGGCCAGTATCGACCGGAACCGCTTCGGAGGCCGTGTCGCAAGCCATCGACCCCGGCTTGCGCCATCAGCAGGCGGCGCCAGAGCGCCAGGGGAAGTTGGGTGAGCTGACCCGGCAGGCCTGGCAGCTGCTGCAAAGCGGAGATCCGGACAGGCAGGCGCTGGATGCTGTCTGGCAAACCTGTGACCGGCTGCTGGAAGACGGTGGCGAGCTGACAGATGCCCTGGCTGCCACCAACCGGCGGCTGTTTACCGTCAACAACGAATTGCAGGCACTGGGTGGGGATCACCGGAAAGCGCTGGATGTGGTGGCCGAAAAGGATGAACAGCTCGAAAAACTTGCGGGTGAGCTGGAGCATGCCCACGCCGTGATCGATGAACGCGACGCGCAGATTGCCGGTCTGTCCCGGGAGCTGGAATATGCCCGGTCGGTGGTGGAAGAACGTGACGCCCAGTTGCAGAAGCTGGCCGGCGAACTGGAACATGCTGTTGCCATCGTTAAAGAGCGTGATGCGCAGCTGAACCACACGGCGGTGAAAATCGTGCGTAAACTGTTTGCCGTGGACAGGCAATGACCCGCACGGTGGATGTGATCGTCCCGGTGTATGGCGGGAGGGAAGAACTGCGGCGCTGCCTGGAATCCGTGGTGGGCAGTCTCCAGCGCACGCCGTACCGGCTTGTCCTCATCAACGATGCTTCGCCCGACCCTCATATAGCGGATGATCTGCGGCGCTTTGCCGCCGGCCATGATCAGGTTGAGCTGCTGGAAAATGCACAGAACCTGGGCTTTGTCGCCACCGTCAACCGGGGCATGGCGCTCAGTGATGAAAACGACGTGGTACTGCTGAACAGCGATACGGAAGTGGCCAATGACTGGCTGGACCGGCTGGTCAGGGCGGCGGACAGCGACCCGAAGATCGGTACGCTGACGCCTTTTTCAAACAACGCCACCATCTGCAGTTTTCCCCGCTTCTGCCAGTCCAGCCCGCTGCCGCAGCCATGGGACGTGGCTTCTCTGGATGCCGTGTTTGCCAGGGTCAACAGCGGAGAACTTGTCGATATTCCCACCGGCGTGGGGTTCTGCCAGTACATCCGGCGGGAATGTCTGAAGCAGACCGGGCTGTTCGATGTGGAGCGCTTCGGACGCGGTTACGGTGAGGAAAACGATTTCTGCCGACGCGCCGCCAGGCTGGGATGGCGCAACGTGCTGTGCTGCGATGTGTTCGTCTTCCACGAAGGCGGAGTGAGCTTTTCCGATGAGCAGGCAGAGCGTGTCGCCCATGCCCAGGAAATACTGCAGCAGCTGCATCCGGACTACCACTCGCTGGTGGAACAGCATATCCGGCAGAATCCCGCGCAGCTGCAGCGCACCCGGGCGCTGATCGAAATGTACCGCAGCTCGCCGCGGCAGAAGGTGCTGCACCTGACCCATCACCTCGGCGGGGGCACCAAGAAGCATATTCATGAGCTGTCGGACTGGCTGGCTGCGGACATGGATGCACTGGTGATACGGCCTGTGGAAGGCGGAGGAGCGCGGCTGTCTTTCGGCGCCACGGACGAGGCGAGCGACCTTTTCTTTTCCCTGCCTGGTATGTACCCGCAGCTGCTGGAACTGTTGCGCAGGATGAATGTGAGTCACCTGCATTTCCATCACACCCTGGGGCTGGAAACCTGTCTGTGGGGTTTGCCCGACGACCTGCAGCTGCCTTTCGATGTCACGCTGCACGACTACTATTTCATCAATGCGCATCCCAGCCAGACGGATGCCAGGGGACGCTACACGCCGGACCTGCAGGCACAGGCCAGCTCCTATCCCCTGTCGGTCAGTATCGATGAGTGGCAGGCCAATCAGCGGCGGCTGCTGGAGAAGGCGCAGCGGGTGATCGCGCCGTCGGCCTCGGTGGTGAAGGAGTTTGAGCGTCACTATCCCGGCCTGAACTATCTGGTCGCCTGGCACCCCGACAGCGAGGCGCACATGCCCTGGCCGGCTGTGTACAACCGCTATGCGGAAGACCGTCCCCTGCGCGTGCTGGCGCTGGGCGCGCTGAGTCCGGAAAAGGGGCCGGACGTTCTCGAAGCCGTCGCTCTGGAGGCGCGCAGGCAGGGGCTGCCCCTGGAATTCCATCTGCTGGGTTATGCCTATCGCCCGCTGGCGGATGCCGTTGTCGAACATGGAGCCTACAGCGAGGCGGACCTGGAGCAGCATCTGCAGGCGATCCGGCCTGATCTGGTGTGGTTCACAGCGCTGTGGCCCGAAACCTACAGCTACACGCTGAGCGAAATGTTTCTCGCCGGCCTGCCCATGGTGGTGCCGGATATCGGTGCTTTTCCTGAGCGTGTGCTGAACCGGCCTCTGACCTGGGTGCAAGCCTGGGATCTGCCTGCCGGCCAGTGGCTGCAATGGTTTGTTTCGGCCAGGGACGAACTGGCAGGTGCCGGGACGGAAAGCCATGCCTGGCAGGATCAGCCGGTACCGGAGGCGACAGAAAACTTCTACCGCAGGCAATATCTGGCCGACATCGAACCCCGGACCGCACCAGAGTTGACTCCTTTGGATGATCAGTGGCTGGAAAACCTGTTGCAGCAGTCCCGTAGCGCAGAAAGCGGCCAGGGACGCCGGAGCCGCAAGGAACAGCTGTTGCTGCACCTTCTCACGCTCAGGCAGGGGCGGGTAGGGCGTTTCGTGTCCCGCCTGGTGCCCGTGAATATACAGCGGAAGCTCAAGCGCCGTCTGTCCAGAAAGCCGATTCACGAGCTCCAGCGCAAATAAGCAGTTGTTCAAAGCGGAGACCCGGTCACAGGCGGTATACCGGGTCGGGCCAGGCTGAATTTCGACCGGAAAGGCTGCAAGTCGCTGAAAACAGAAGGTAGCGGACGGACTCTTTTGGTTTTTTACAGCATTCTCGAGCAAGGGGAAAAGTCTGCAGGATTTGAAGTAAGTCGCGTTTTGTCAAAGTATTGCAACTTTTCCCATAAATCACGGTCACATGGGAAAGTTTCCTGAAAAACAGCATGAATGATTCCGAAAGGCCGGTGAATTCTGCTGAAACGAGAGAGTGCGCCCCATGACCCGACCGGACAGCCATCCCCACAGTATTCTTAAATCCTTTGTTCCCGCAGCCGCGGCTTTGCTGCTGTTTCCCGCCGGCGAAGCCGCTGTCGCCATGGATACCCAGGCAGCAGAAGCGGCAGGCACGCCTGTTGTCCTTCAGGATGAGCGTTTCAGTATCGACTGCGCAGTGGCTGCCGTGCAAATGGGCGCAGATGGCTCGCTGGTGCTTGAAGAAAGCACCTGCAGCACCCTGGTGACGGTGGGTGAGACAGGCACCCTGAAGTTTTCTACCGGAGGTCAAACCACCCACAGCTGTACCTTTGAGGGTATGACCATGGATGCCCAGGGACACATGACGGTTCGTACCACCGGCAGCTGTTTTGCCGACAGCGATCTGGATGAGATACCTGATTTCCTCGATCCGTTCAGCCAGGAAAAGGCGACGGCTGAGTGTCTGCTGCAGGGAGAGTCGCCGGATGAGTCGGTCAGTCTTTCGGCTGCGAATTACGGTGCAGACGCCACCTGTGCCCTGCCGGCGCCCAACCGCCTGGTTGCAGCAAATACAGTTGTAGGTGCTGTGGACGCGGCGGCTAATGTGGATTTCCGTGCAACGGACGGCATTGATGTACTGGGAGCCACTGTGGCTGGAGGCAGCGTTTTCACGCTGGGAGGCGATGATCAGGGGCGGCCGACGGTACGCATCTGGGGGCCGTTTTCCGTCAAAGCGGGCAGTACCTTTGCTGTACATCCCTAGATTGTGATGTTTTGACCTGGCTGCTCCATACCCTGTCTGATTGTGAGAACCGGGCGGGAATGATAATCTGAGTGTCCCGCCCACTTCTTCAATGCCCCAAAGCCGATGCCTGTTACCGATTCCCTTTACCGGCTGGAAAAAGAAGGCGTCAGTGCCCGCATCTACCTCGATTCTCTTACCGGCCTGCGTGGGGTGGCCGCACTCTGGGTGGCTGTCTGGCATGTGTGGGGATTTGCCGGACGCCCGGTGTACCGGTTTGACATCTGGGATACGACCTTTGATCTGACGCCCCTGGTGCGTACCGGCTGGGCGGGGGTGGATGTATTCTTTGTGCTGTCCGGATTCGTGCTGGGCCTTGCCTATTGCCAGGCGTGGCTGGGAAACCGTCCACCCGTGCGCACCGCCGAGTATTTCCGGCGGCGCCTTTTGCGGGTGCTGCCTGCCTATTGGGTGCAGATAGCCGTGTTGCTGCTGGTGATGCTGGCGGCTGGCGTCGGTTTGCCTGCAGGCAGGGATGTGCTGGCCCAGGTGCTGATGGTGCACAATCTGTTCGGTGAACCTTCCACCCAGCTGAATCCCGTGTACTGGACGCTGCCGGTGGAATTCGATTTCTACCTGCTGTTGCCTTTGCTGGCGTTCCTGTTTGCGCCGCGCCTCTGGGTGTGGCTGTTGCTGCCGTCGGTGTTGCTGGTGGTGCTCTATCGCTACGGTCTGTTCCAGTATGCCCTGCATGATCTGCCTGTCGGTCAGAAGGTGTGGTGGCTGAATCAGTTGCCGGGCAGGCTGGACCAGTTCGTTTCCGGCATGGCGGCCGCGTGGCTCTATTCCCTGGCGCGGGAAAAAGGTTTCGGGCAGTCGCGCCTCTATCACTGGCGGGCCGTGTTGCTTACGGCCGGTATTGCCGGCATGGCGCTGCTGGCCTGGTTCATTCATATCACGCAACCCATCGGTGCAGTCAATGTGGAGGGGCTGACCTACTGGGGAGGACACTGGTCGCTCTTCATCTGGCACAGCCTGTTCGGCCTGTGTATTGCACTGATGGTGCTGGCGGCTGCGCTGGGGCTGGGTGTGACTGACAGGCTGCTCGCCAACCGGGTGATCATGTATCTGGGGATCATCAGCTACAGCCTCTATCTGTGGCACTTTCCCCTGGTCAAATGGCTGCATCAGGCGAAGCTGCCGGTATTGCTGCCAGATGCGCCGCTGCTCAACGGGCTGCTCTGGGCGGCCCTGCCGGTGCTGCTGGTTTCCTCGCTTTCCTACTGGGTGGTGGAGCGGCCTTTCCTGCGCCTGCGTCATTCCCGCTGACCCTGCCGGGCAGTATATGGGATAATTCCCGAAACACTTCCAAATTGCACAAAGGTAGGATTTTATGGCGGATACACCCAGCAGGGATGAACAGATACTGAGCATGATCGATGAGTTTGTCGCCGTGGCGAACCGGCTCAAGGACGAAGGCAACGATACCGACCTGGTGAATGCCGCCTTCATGCTCGCTTCAGGAAACTATGCCACTTTTCTTGCCGCCGGCAATCAGGGTTACCTGAAGGAAGACGGCATACGCAAGATTGCAGAGGCCTAC
>DRLF01000328.1 GCA_011051425.1 Thiolapillus brandeum
CAGCGATGTGAGCTGGCTCCGCCGCCTGTGACCAAGTGGCCAAATGCCAGCATTCGAAGTGCCCGTATTTAGGTCATAGGCTTCACCCCAGCCCCAGCAAGCGCCCGCCCTGATAGAAGGCAAAACTCACCAGCCAGGCCAGGGACAGTCCCAGAACCACGCTGAGGAACAGGATCTTCCAGGAGCCGGACTCGGCGCGGATGGCGGCCAGAGTCGCCACGCAGGGGGTGTAGAGCAGGGTGAAGAGCATGAAGCTCAGCCCCTGCAGGGGTGTGAGCTGATGGCTCAGTGTAGCGGCCAGATCTCCGCTGCCGTGGATCACTGCCAGGGCGCCGATGACGATCTCCTTGGCCACGAAGCCCGAGAGCAGGGCCACCACTTCCTGCCAGGGAATGCCCAGAGGGGCGAACACCGGTGCCAGGGCCTGCCCGATCTGACCTGCCAGGCTCTGTGCGCTGCCGGGCGTGGCGGAAAGGGGCAGGTTGGAGAGCAGCCACACCAGCACCACGCCGGCGACGATGAGGGTGGCGGCGCGGTAGATGAAATCCTTCAGTTCCTGGCCGGTGCGCAGGCCAATGGTGCGCAGGGTGGGCATGCGGTAGGGCGGCATCTCCATGATGAAAGGTTCGGGCTGGCCACCCAGCTTCAGGCGGTTGAGGGTGATGCCCATGATGATGATGGTCAGAAAGCTGCCGGCATAGAGCGCCACCAGCACCCAGGGCGCCACGCCGGGGGCGAACAGGATGCTGGCGAAGAATATGAACACCTGCAGCCGGGCGCTGCACAGAGAGAAGGGAATCAGCAGCATGGTAAGGATGCGGTTGTGGCGGCTGGAAAGGATGCGCGTGCCCATTACCGCAGGCACATTGCAGCCATAGCCCAGCAGGAGGCTGATGAAAGCCTTGCCATCCAGCCCCAGGCGGTGCATGAGGCGGTCCATGAGAAAGGCGGCCCGCGCCAGATAACCACTGTCTTCCAGCAGGGACATGAGCAGGAAGAACAGTGCGATGATGGGGAAGAAGGAGAGCACCACGCTCACGCCCTGCCAGAGTCCGTCGATGAGGAAGCGTTGCAGCAGACCTGGTGCCGCCGGGTCTCCCAGGTGGCTGCCCAGCCACTGGGCGGTCTGCTGGAAAAGTCCGTTCAGCCAGGACTGCAGGGGCGTGCCCAGGCCGTAGATGGCCTGGAAGAGCAGGATCATGATGAGTGCAAACACGGGCAGGCCCAGCCAGCGGTGCAGGAAAACCGCGTCGAGGCGCTCGGTGACCTCGTCCGGTGCCGGTGGGCGTTCGTGAGTCACTTCGTGAGCCAGCCCCCGGGCAGCGCTGAACCGGCAGCCGGCACAGAGCATGGGCAACGGGGTGCCGCTGGCGGACTCGATGCGTGTCTTCCAGCGGGAAGCCAGCTTCGCCAGGGCAGGCGTCATGTTGGCCGGAGGCTGCTCCGGCGACTCCAGCAGGCGCCAGGCCAGAAAATTGGGGGCGAGCCTGCTTGTGCTGCCGCTGCGCTCGAATTCCCTGGCCAATGCCTTCACGGCTTCTTCCACGGCTGTGGGGCAGGAGATATGGGGTGTGCGCACGGGTTGGGGTGAACCGATGGTCTCGTGAAGCGTTTCCAGCAGTTGTGGAATGCCTTCGCCGGTGCGTGCAGAAACGGGCACCACCGGCACGCCCAGATGCCTGGCAAGCGCATCGAGGTCCAGTTCCAGTCCGGCCTTGCGCGCCTCGTCCATCATGTTCACCGCGACCACCAGGGGCAGACCGCTCATGGCCATCTGCAGGGTGAGCCCCAACCCGCGGTAGAGGTTGCGGGCATCGAGAATATTGAGCACAAGATCGGGTGGATCGTTCAGAAAGAAATCCCGCACCAGCTTCTCTTCCTCGGTGACGGGCGAGAGGCTGTAGGCGCCGGGCAGGTCCACCAGTTCCACCTCGAAGTCCCCCAGCGCGAAGTGGCCGCTTTTCTTTTCCACCGACACGCCGGGCCAGTTGCCGGTGCTCTGGTGACCTCCGGTGAGGCGGTTGAAGAGGGTGCTCTTGCCGGTGTTGGGGATGGCGCTCAGGGCTACTACGGCACGGTGGTGGCCTTGTGATGCTTGCGTATCAGTCTTCATTGCTTTGTCTGGCACGGACTGGCTGCAGCAGCAGTTTGAGGCAGGAAGGCCGCAGGCTGAAGGCAGGCACCTGACGGCGGTACTCACGGTAGGCCTCACCAAACTTGTGCAGCGCTTCGCGTTCCTCCAGCAGCAGCACCAGCAAAACCATGAGGGCCATTTCCAGGGGCGCCACGAAGACAATGAAGCTGGGCGATCCGGCCAGCAAAGCCAGCGCCAGCGGCATGGGCAGCAGCCCCATGTGCATGGGATGGCGCATGCAGCCATAGGGCCCACGGGTCACCAGGCGGTTGGTCTCCAGTCGCGGCAGGTCACCGTCACGGCCGAAGCGGGCAAGGGTGCGGCCGGTGTTGCGGGCGACACGGAAGATCAGGCGTAGGAGCATCAGCCCCAGGAATGCGCTCGCCAGATGCCACGGCAGGGAAGTGAGCGCCTGGGGAAAGAACTGCCGATCCAGATAGAAGCCCAGCGCCAGTCCGCCCAGCAGCAATACCAGCCAGAACAGGATCCGGAGCAGCACACTGGCGGTGAGCGTGTGCGTATTCATGAGTTTTCATGTGGGTTTGAAATGCCGCCATCGGGAGGCTCAACGATGATCTTGACTGCTTCACCGGCGCCCAGTTCAACCGTTTTTCCCGTTTCCTGCCTGCACCGTATGCGGTGAGGCGTTCTGTTCAACACCTGCAGGTGGCTGCCCGGCCGTAGTCCCTGCTGCGCCATGCGTTCGGTAAAGCCGCGCCCGCCCAGCAGGCGGCGGATGCGCAACGGGCCGGAAAACTGCTCTGCGGCCAGACTGAGGGGCAGGGCGGTAAAGCTGCAGCCCAGATGCGCCAGATCGGTGTGTCTTAGAGCCAGTGTTTCACCCTCTTCCATGCGCACTTCCACAGTATCTCCCAGGGGTGAGAGCCGTACCACCTGCAGCCGGCTGCCAGGCAGTACGCCCATCTCCGACAGCCGGTTGGCCGTGGGTGTACTGCCGTCCAGTGACCGTATCAGGCATTCGCTGCCGGGTAGAAAGAAAGAACCTTTCATCGGTCCACTCCCGGCAGTTTTTCCACCAGCCAGCCATGCAGCGGTGACAGGAACAGTATCAGCAGGGTGAGGATCACCATGTAGCTCAGCCCGAAATAATGCGCCATTACCGGCAGCCAGGGCAGCTTGATGGAGCGGGCGTAGAGAAAGGTGGCCACCAGCGCCGGACGGGTGCCCTTTTGCCTCAGTCCGCGCAGCAGCGGATACCAGGGGTAGATGGGACCGTGGGACAGCACGCCCATAGCCATGGACAGCAGCCAGCCCCGCACGCCACTGTCACGACCGGTGAGGCTCGCGGCCTTCTCCTGAAGGCTGCCCAACAGGTTGAACAGCCACAGAAAGAAG
>DRLF01000329.1 GCA_011051425.1 Thiolapillus brandeum
GATTGTGCGGAGCCGCTTTCCTTTCCGGTATTCCCGGAACCATGGGGGGCGCCCTGGCCATGAATGCCGGCGCCTTTGGCGGGGAAACCTGGCAGCGGGTGATCAATGTGCAGACCATCGACCGTCAGGGCGTGGTGCATCGGCGCACCCCGCTGGAATACAAGGTGGCCTATCGCGAGGTTACGCTTCCCCGGGAAGAATGGTTTGTGGGCTGCGA
The DNA here is from genome assembly GCA_011051425.1 of Thiolapillus brandeum. Lineage (GTDB taxonomy): Bacteria > Pseudomonadota > Gammaproteobacteria > Chromatiales > Chromatiaceae > Thiolapillus > Thiolapillus brandeum_A. The sequence goes on from DRLF01000329.1 coordinate 218, forward strand.
ACTGCAGCTGGAACCGGGTGATGTGGAGGCTGAACGCGGGGAAGTGCAGCGTCTGCTCAGGCAGCGCAATGCCACGCAGCCCGTGGGGCTGCCCAGTGCCGGTTCGACGTTCAGAAATCCTCCTGGTGATCATGCTGCCCGCCTCATCGAGGCGGCAGGACTCAAGGGTTTTCAGCTGGGCGGTGCCCGGGTATCTGAAAAACATGCCAATTTCATCATCAATGCCGGTTCGGCTTCCGCCTCGGATATCGAAGCCCTGATCCTGCATGTACAGCAAATCGTTGCGCAGAAATCGGGTGTACAGCTCCAGACCGAAGTGCATATCGTGGGTGAGCCTGCATGACCGTACGTCCACAAAATTTTGGCAGGGTCGCGGTGCTCATGGGCGGCTGGTCCGCGGAGCGGGAAGTGTCTCTGGTCAGCGGCGCTGCCGTATTGGCCGGGCTCCAGGAACGGGGCGTGGACGCCCATGGCATCGACGTGGGTCGGGACATCTGCAAAGTCCTCAAGAGCGGGAATTTCGACCGGGCCTTCATCGTGCTTCACGGCCGTGGTGGTGAAGATGGCGTGATTCAGGGTGTGCTGGAAACTCTGGAGCTGCCCTATACCGGTACCGGTGTGCTTGGGTCGGCGCTGGCCATGGACAAGGCCCGCAGCAAGCGGCTGTGGTCCGGCATGGGCCTGCCGACACCGGAATATATTCTCATCCGTGGCGAAGAGGATCTGGACACCGCCGGCGCGCTTGGTTTTCCGCTCATGGTCAAGCCCGTGCATGAAGGATCCAGTATCGGCATCAGCAAGGTCGGGGATGCCACGGCACTGCAGCGTGGCTGGGTGATGGCGAGACAGTTTGACCAGGAGGTACTGGCAGAGCGCTGGATCGACGGCAAAGAGTATACGGTGACTGTCCTGGACGGTGAGGCTCTGCCGGTGATCCGGCTGGAAACACCCCATGACATCTATGACTATGCCGCGAAATATGAGGTGGATACAACGGGTTATTTCATTCCCAGTGGATTGTCCGAAGCTGCGGAGGCGGGCATGCAGGAACTTGCGCTGCGGGCGTTTCGCGCTGTCGGCGCTTCCGGCTGGGGACGGGTGGATATCATGGTGGATGATCAGGGACAGCCCTGGCTGGTGGAGGTCAATACCGTGCCGGGTATGACCGGCCACAGCCTGGTGCCCATGGCCGCTGCCGCTGCCGGCATGGATTTTCCGGCGCTGGTATGGCGCATCCTTTCCGCCACACTGGAGAAGAAACAGTGAAAGGCAGGAAAAGCAGCTTCTCCCGGCACTGGCGCCTGTGGGCGCTGACAGGGTTTGCATTGTTGAGCAGTGCGGGCATCTATGCGCTGGCGGGGTATCTGATGAACCCTCAGACCTTGCCCATACGCAATATCCAGATCAAGAACGAGTTTCGTAATCTGGACAAGGTGAGTCTGCAGCAGGCCTTGCTAAAGGCGATTGACGGCGGCTTTTTCAGCGTCGATCTGAACCGCCTGCGCGATGCTGCGCTGAGTGCTGCCTGGGTTGCCGAAGCCAAAGTGACCCGGGTCTGGCCCGACAGACTGGTGGTTGAGGTGGTGGAACAGACGCCTATCGCCCGTTGGGGGAAGGATGCACTGCTCAACGACCGGGGTGAGGTGTTCCACCCGCGCAAGGGCGTGAGCAAGTCCTTGCCATTGCAATTCAACGGTGATGAAGACAAGGCGCCCGTGATGCTGGATTTTTTTGTCAGGGAACAGAGAGCGTTCCGCAGGATTGGCAAGTCCATTCGCGAGGTGGATCTGGACAAGCGCGGGGAATGGCGTCTCAAACTGACAGATGGAACGGATATCGTGGTGGGAAAGGAACAGATGGACAAAAGGATACAGCGTTTGCTGGGGGTCTATTCTGCGCTGGAGCAGTCTGAAAAGAAGCCCCGGCGTGTGGATTTGCGCTATGAGCAGGGTTTCGCCGTAAGCTGGCGGTCAGAGGAAAAAGGCTGATGAGAAAGTCGGGCAAGAACATTATCGTGGGTCTGGATATCGGCACGTCCAAGGTGGTCGCCATCGTTGGTGAAGTCACTGCGGACAATGAAATCGAGATTATCGGTATTGGCAGCAACCCCTCCCATGGTCTGAAGAAGGGTGTGGTGGTCAATATCGAATCCACAGTGCAGTCCATTCAGCGCGCCGTGGAAGAGGCGGAGCTCATGTCCGGGGTGGAAATCGAGTCGGTGTACGCCGGCATCGCAGGCAGTCATGTTTCCAGCCTCAATTCCCACGGTATCGTGGGCATCAATGACGGCGAGGTCACGGCCGGTGATGTGGAACGCGTCATCGATGCGGCCCGGGCAGTGCCTATACCGGCGGACCAGCGCATCCTGCATATCCTTCCCCAGGAATTCATTATCGATAATCAGGAAGGTATCCACGAACCGGTGGGCATGTGCGGTGTACGTCTGGAAGCGCAGGTACACATGGTCACGGGTGCTGTCAGCGCGGCACAGAACATCATCAAATGCGTGCGCCGCTGCGGCCTGGACGTACAGGACCTGATTCTGGAGCAGATCGCTTCCAGTCACTCGGTGCTGGACGAGGAAGAAAAGGAACTGGGTGTGTGCCTGGTGGATATAGGTGGTGGCACCACGGATATTGCGGTGTTCACAGGCGGCTCCATCCGCCATACGGCGGTGATTCCCATCGCAGGTGACCAGGTGACCAATGATATCGCCGTGGCCCTGCGCACGCCTACCCATCACGCCGAAGAGATCAAGCTGAAGTATGCCTGCGCCCTGAGCAAGCTGCCTTCGGCAGACGAAACCATTGAAGTACCGAGTATCGGTGACCGTTCGCCGCGTCGTATGTCCAGGCAAACCCTGGCCGAGGTGGTGGAGCCCCGTTATGAAGAGCTTTTGGGGCTGGTGCATGAAGAATTGCGCCGCTCCGGGTTCGAGCATCTGGTGGCTGGCGGCATCGTACTTACCGGCGGCAGTTCAAAAATGGAAGGGCTGGTGGACCTGGCCGAAGAGGTCTTCCACATGCCGGTCCGGCTGGGTATTCCCCAGTATGTGACCGGACTGGTGGATGTGGTACGCAACCCCATCCATGCGACAGGCGTGGGTTTGCTGCTGTTCGGGCAGCAAAACAGTTCAATCAATGTGCCCCATGAGAACAAGGGTACGTTGCGGGCAACCTGGGAACGGATGAAAAGCTGGTTCCAGGGGAATTTTTAATGAGATTTAAAATGTGTTTAAGCGGCTCCCCGGCAGGAGCAATACAGGCAGATCGTTTAGGAGATTGGTGAAATGTTTGAATTAGTGGATGTAGACAGTCAGAGCGCGGTTATCAAGGTCATTGGTATCGGTGGCGGTGGAGGAAACGCCGTCACCCACATGCTGCGCGGTAATATCGAGGGTGTGGATTTCATCTGCGCCAATACGGATGCGCAGGCGCTCAACAATTCGGAGGTAAATACCACGTTGCAGATCGGTTCCGGTCTTACCAAGGGGCTGGGTGCGGGCGCAAACCCCCAGATCGGTCATCAGGCCGCCATGGAGGACAAGGACCGCATCGCCGAAGCCATCAAGGGTTCGGACATGGTTTTCATTACCGCCGGCATGGGCGGCGGCACTGGCACCGGCGCGGCTCCCGTGGTGGCCGAAGTGGCGAAGGAGCAGGGTATTCTCACAGTGGCGGTCGTCACCAAGCCTTTCCCTTTCGAAGGTGAGAAGCGCATGAAGGTGGCCGAGATGGGTATCGAGGAACTGGGCAAGCACGTGGATTCCCTGATTACCATCCCCAATGAGAAGCTGCTGGCGGTGCTGGGCAAGAGTACTTCATTGCTGGATGCCTTCAAGGCGGCGAACGATGTGTTGCTCAACGCGGTGCAGGGCATCGCTGAGCTGATCACCCGTCCCGGACTGATCAATGTGGATTTCGCGGACGTGCGCACCGTCATGGGTGAAATGGGCATGGCCATGATGGGGTCTGGCAGCGCTTCCGGTGAAGAACGCGCTCGCAAGGCGGCAGAAGCGGCAGTCAACTGTCCGTTGCTGGATGATTTCCATCTTACTGGCGCCAAGGGCGTGCTGGTCAACATCACGGCCGGCCTGGATCTGGGTATTGGCGAGTTCGACGAGGTGGGTACCACAGTCAAGGAGTTCGCCAGGGAAGATGCCACAGTGGTGGTTGGCACCGTTATCGATCCGGAAATGCACGATGAACTGCGGGTCACCGTGGTTGCCACAGGGTTGGGTGAAGAAGAAGATGTGGAGATAGCGCGTCCGGAGATGGAAGTGGTTGCTCCGCCCCAGGCAGTGATCCCTGAAACGGATGAGACTGCGCAATTTGGTGAAATGCCGGTGCAGCGGAATACGGCCAGCTCCTACGACAACCTGGAGGTACCCACCGCGATTCGCCGCCGTCAGGAACAAAAGGCAGCTGCCAAACCCATGGAAAAACAGGATATGGACTATCTGGACATCCCTGCTTTTCTGCGACGCCAGGCCGACTGACAGGAGTGCGATGATTTGCAATCGGGTCCGAAAA
>DRLF01000330.1 GCA_011051425.1 Thiolapillus brandeum
CTCATGGCTGGACCGTTTCCATATCAGCGCCCTCATCGAAATAGCAGCCGCCTACCGGGGAACCCGCGAAGAAAGTGAAACGGACCTGTCTCTGTCAACGCTGGAACTGGGTATCGACTACAGCCTGAATGACTGGTTCAGCGCCCACATACTCGCGTTGTATGAAGAGGATGGCGCCAACCCGCCTCAAATCGACGAAGCCCTGATCACCCTTCACAACCTGGAGGAGTCACCCTGGTCCCTGGCGGCAGGGCGCATGGTGCTGACTTTCGGCAACTATGAAAGCGGCATGATCACAGACCCACTTACCCTGAACCTGGGGGAAACCCACGCGACTGCCATGCAGGCCGGTTATCTGTCCGGCACCTTCCAGGCAACTGTCTTTCTCGGCCAGCCCCGCACTGGAAACGCGCGAGATGGCAGGCATCCCCTGTATGGTTTCAACCTGAACCTGGCTGACGATACGCACCAGGAATATCCCGCTCACAACATCGGGCTGTCCTGGACAAGCAATCTGAGCGATTCCGACGGGCTTGTGGACATCACCAGGGAAACACCCGGTTTGCACGGGGCCGTGCCTGGCCTGGGCATGAATATCAGCATCGGTTCTGGTGATCTGCTGCTTGTCGCCGAATACATGGGCGCCACGAAGCGCTACCATCCCAAGGACCTCGCATTCCGGAAGAAAGGCGCCTTGCCCGGCGCCAGCAACGTCCTCACTCTGCAACTGGCAGCCAGTTTTTAGGGGGTCATCACAGACCAGCCGGTGACTGCACCCACAGGTAAAGGAATGCGCTAGCCAGATACAGACTAGACAGGGTCGACCCAGTCCTTGGGACGTAACTGGTCTTCACGGACATGGGCGGTGAAGTATTCGTCGGCATCGTCCAGATCCACGTTCTTTCCTTCACCATCGACCAGGGGAAGATCATAGTCTTTCCAGCCACGGATACCAGTTTCAAGTGAGGCCACATTTTTGAAGCCAAGCACCTGCAGGGAGTTGGCCGCCAGCACGCTGCGCTGTCCGGAGCGACACACCACCACCACTTCCCTTTCCCGTGCCATGACCAGCTCGGGTTCGGTCTCCTCATAGTCCCATTCACAAGCCGATTCGAGTATGCCCCGCGGCACCAGCAAAGACCCTTCGATATGCATGGCTTCATACTCATAGGGTTCACGCACATCCACCAGCAGGATGTCCGGGTTCTCCTTGAGGCGCTCTTCGAGATCCCAGGGCATGTGTTCCTTGACGTTGTGCAGGCAGTCTTTTACCAGTTCCAGAAAACGTTTCATTTATTGTTTCTCACCTAATTCATGTTGTTCTGTTGTCATCCACCGGCATCAAGACTCGCTTTTCCGGCAGAACTTCTGTTCCACTGCAATCACCGCCGCCTCCACCCGCGAGTGTACGCTCAGTTTGCGCAGGATGGCTTTGACATGCAGTTTCACCGTACCGTCTGATATGCCAAGGTTCCTGGCAATAACCTTGTTGCTCTGTCCCTCGGCCAGCAGGCAAAGTATTTCCTGCTCCCTGGGCGTCAGCTGATCCATCGCTGATTCACTCTTCTTGGGCTCGTCACCCCGCACTGCCTTTGCCAGCACCATGGTCAGTTCGTTGGCGACCACGGTCTGTCCGGCCACGATGTCGTTCAGCGAGCGTATCAGGTCATCCGGTTCCATATCTTTTAACAGATAGCCCTGGGCGCCGCATTGCAAAGACGCAATCACATCGGTTTCCACACGGCTGGTGGTGAGTATCACGATGGGCATCTGCTGCCCCTTGTCCCGCAGCACCTGCAGCACGTCCAGGCCGCTCATCTGCGGCATGCGCATGTCCAGCAGCACGACGTCAGGCTGCTTCTCTTCCACCAGGGCGATACCCGCCTCACAGTCACCAACCGCATCCACCACTTCCAGCCCGCGGCGCTCCAGCAGTTCCCGCAGACCAATGCGGAACAGGGCGTGGTCGTCTATCAGTAATATTCGCATCAGCTTGTCCATTTCCGGTCGATGTCCCGCGGCTGTACCTCGGGCGCGTAGATCAGTTCCACCCGTGTACCCTCACCCACTTCACTTTCTATTCGCAACTCGCCCCCCAGACGTCTTGCCCGCTCCTCCATGATGGAAAGACCGATGTGTTCGCCGGGATGCCCTTCCCGCGCCTTGCCCTCGAATCCTACACCATCGTCTTCCACCAGCAGCACATATCGGCCGGTACGGCAGGTCAGCAACACGCGCACGGTATGCGCGCGGGCATGTTTGCGCGTGTTCGCCAGGGCTTCCTGCACGATGCGCAACATCTGCATTTCCTCGGAGGACGACAGCTTCAGCTGGGCACATTCCTGCTGGTAATAGGTTGGAATACCGGTTTCCGATGAGAAGCGCTGCACCAGCTTCTCCAGCGCCGAGCTGAGATCACGGCCGTCCATGGAAGCACGGAAACTGTTGAGCAGTTCGCGCAATTCAGTGTGCGCCTCATCCACGCCGTTACGAATGCGTTCGAGATCTTCCTCCACCATCTGGCAACCCTGCACCTGCTGCAGGCTGTCTTCCATCATGCGGATCTGAAAGCGCAGGCTGGCCAGGGTCTGCGCCAGGGAATCGTGCAGTTCGTGAGCCAGCGCATTGCGTTCTTCGTAAATGGACAGGCGGTGGGCGTTCTCATCCGAGCGGTGTTTGGCGACCGCCATGCCCAGGTGACTGCCGACGGTAGCCAGCAGTTCCATAATGTCTTCCCTGTCCGAAACACCGGGCTTATGCACATAGATGTCATATTCACCCAACACGTCACCCTGATATTCCAGGGGCACCGGGATCATCTCCACCTCATCACTGCCATACATCTTTCGTCCCAGCTGGTGGACACAGTATTGCGCCTCGTGCTCGCAGCATACATCACCGGGAGAGAGCACCATGCCGCAGGGGCAGATCTCCAGGGGCAGCAACTGTGCTTCCCGCTGCAGCTCGTCATCCAGCCCGATGGCACCCACCAGCCGCATACGCCCGCCCAGCTGCACTACCCTGGCGCTGATGGCGATACCGTTCACCATCTCCTTGAGCACCCGCAGGAAGCGCAGCAACAGTTCGTCCAGATCCTCCACCTCATTGATGGTGGCGGCGACGTCATACAGTATTTTCAGCGATGCGGTCTTTTGCGCCAGACGCGTGGTATGCCGTGCGATGCGGCTGTCCATGTCTTCGTACAGATCCATCAGCTCTTCGGAAATGCTGTCGATGTCCTGCACCATACCGTGAAACACGCCGGTATCACTGTCCGGCAGGGTCGCGCCGGGTTCACCCTGGGAAACCCGCGCAACAGAATTTTCGAGCACGGCGAGTGGCATGAGCAGCTGGCGCTTCATCTGCAGCATGAATGCCACCAGCCCCACCAGCGCCAGTCCGGCTGCCAGCACCAGCAGGTAGATGCCTGGCCGGCCCAATCCCTGGCCAAACAGCGCGCCAAGGGCGACCACGCTGCCCAGCAGCACACCACCTGCCAGCAGCAGCAAGGGAAACAGCAGACGGCCCGTACGCAGGATATGCCAGATGCCGGGCTCGACCTGTCCGGTGACTTGCACCTTTTCAGGGTTCATCGGGTTCCCCCAACTGCCTTTCGATTGCCAGCTGCTGGCGGCGGGCGATCTCCTCCCCCAGCGCCTTTCCCTGCCAGCCTTCCGCCTGCAACTGCCCCACATCGACCGCAGCCAGGGCCGTTGCGGCCTTTTCGAGACGGGGCAGCAGCGTCTCCGCCAGTTCCGGCAGGCAAACGGGTATCAGCCGATTCAGCGCCGGCAGGCTGGCGCGGAATTGCCGTAGATACCGAAAGTAATCCGCCGCTTTGCCATCAGGCAGCTGTGCCAGCGGCTTGCGGGCCTGCAGCCAGTCAGTCAGCAGCGTGGCCGTTTTTTTCTCCACACCCAGCCACGCCAGCAGTTGCCTGGCACTGTGACCGGCATCCACCGCGTACTGCATCACACAGACGAAACGCTCCCGCAGATCCAGATCCTGTGCCACAGCCCGCTTCAGCGCGGCAACGGGCGGACTGTCCCCGGTCTTTCCGTGTCCGGCAGCTTCCGACATGGCCGTGGCCAGCACCGGGAACAGCTGCGCCAGTGCGCCACAGGCATGGAGTACCTCAAAGAACCGCCACGGCTGCTTTTCCATGAGCGCCTTGCGCATTTCCTGCCAGACGCGCGGTCCTTTCAGATGCTGAAGCTCCCCGGAAGCCACCATTTTCTTCATCAGCGCATGAGTGCTATGGGCCACACGAAACCCCCAGCGGCCAAAACGCGCCGAAAATCTTGCAATACGCAGCAATCGTACGGGATCTTCTGTAAAAGCATGGGTAACATGGCGTAATATCCCCTTTTCCAGATCTTCCCGGCCGCCAAAGGGGTCGATAATGTTCCCCTGCGCATCTTCTGCCATGGCATTGATGGTAAGATCCCGGCGCGCCAGATCATCCTCAAGGGTCACCTGCGGTCCGGTTTCCACGGAAAAACCATGGTAACCGGGTCCCGTCTTCAGCTCGCGTCGCGCCAGCGCATACTCTTCCCCGGTCTGGGGATGGAGAAACACGGGAAACGCGCCCGAAACGGGAATATATCCCATTTTCAGCATATCATCCTCGCTCGCGGCCACCACGACCCAGTCCCGGTCAACTACCTTTATATTCAACAACTTGTCGCGCACACCACCGCCGACCAGAAAGGTCTTCAAGGATTCTCCCGCCGCACCTGATTGCGAATTGTCAATGCCCATGTATTAGAAAAAAGTAATATGTTAAATTATTAGTTGTAATCCAGAGGTAAAGAATCATGATACCCATTTTGCTTGGACTGGTGTCAGCGATGATCTTTTCCATCGTTACCTACATGATGTATGGACTGGAAGGAGTCATGCTGCGTGACTGGATCGACCAGGTTTTCTGGGCGCTGATACTGGCGGGTTTTGCCATCGGCGTCATCAATGCTATCTGGCGCTGTTTTCCCTGCCTGCTGAGCAGGCTCACGCACAGTGCCAGACTTACCGAAACCTGGTGCAGTACTTGTAAACAATAAGTCCTGGCCCCATCTTGTCAGGACAGAACTTTTTCATCGAAGCTCCTGTTTGATACGGGCTGAGTTATCCTCAGCCCGTTTTTTTTGCTGCAGATCCCACATTTCCGCATACATGCCCTTCCTGTCCAGCAATTCCTGATGTGTGCCCCGCTCGAAAATCCGCCCCTTGTCCATAACCAGGATCTCATCGGCATCAACTACCGTGGAAAGGCGGTGCGCCACCACCAGCGTGGTATGGTGCTGCGCCACCTGATCCAGTGTTTTCTGAATGGCCTGTTCAGTCTTGCTGTCCAGGGATGAAGTGGCCTCATCGAACACCAGGATCTGGGGCCGCTTGAGCATGGCGCGCGCAATGGCCACCCGCTGCTTTTCACCGCCGGACAGTTTCAGCCCCCGCTCACCAACCACTGTTTCCCAGCCATCGGGCAGGCTTTCGATGAATCCGCGGATATGCGCCATTTCGGCGGCCTGCTCCACTTCCTCGCGGCTGGCCGAGGTGCGCCCGTAGGCGATGTTGTAATAAATGCTGTCATTGAACAGTACCGTATCCTGGGGAACGATGCCGATAGCGGCGCGCAGGCTTTCCTGGGTCACTTCACGCAGATCCTGGCCATCGATACGGATACTGCCGGCTGTCACGTCGTAGAAACGGTACAGCAGCCGGGCAATGGTGGACTTTCCTGCGCCGCTGTGGCCGACGATGGCGAGCTTGTGTCCCGAGGGTACTTCGAAATCCACACCCTGCAGGATCACCCGCTCCGGCTGGTAGGAGAAATCCACCTGATCAAAGCGTATACGCCCGCCTTTCAGCTCCAGAGGATGGGCATCGGGCGCATCCTGTATCTCCGGCTTGCGGTCCAGCAGTTTGAAGATCAGATCCATGTCCGCCAGCGCATACTTGATCTGCCGGTAGACGATACCGAGGAACCCCAGGGGGATGAACAGCTGCAGCAGAAAGGCATTCACCAGCACCAGGTCGCCGATGCTCATATCACCGGCCGTCACGCCTCTGGCAGCAAAGATCATGACCAGGGTGACACCCACGGCAATCACCGCCCCCTGAGCGAAGTTGAGCAGAGACATGGAAGTCTGGCTCTTGACCGCCCAGTGCTCCCAGGCGCTGAGCTTGTCGTCGAAGCGGTTCACCTCCAGCTTTTCATTGCCAAAGTATTTCACCGTCTCGTAGTTGATCAGGCTGTCCATAGCCTGGGAATTGGCTTCGGAATCCAGCCGGTTCATGTGATGGCGGAAATCCATGCGCCACTCGGTGATGGCCACGGTCACCACGCCGTACACCAGCACCGTGCCGAAAGTGATCATCATGAACACCGCATCGTACTGGGTGAACAGAATGCCGCCCACCAGCACGAATTCCACCACGATGGGCAATATGCTGAAGGCCATGTAGTTGAGGATCTGGGACACCGAGCGCGTGCCCCGTTCCAGGTCACGGCTGATGGCCCCGGTCTGGCGCTCCAGGTGAAAGCGCAGGGACAGGTTGTGCAGGTGCTCCAGCACCCGCGTCGACAGTCGCCGCATGGCCCGGTAGCGCACCTTGGCGAAGACGATATCCCTGAGTTCGTTGAACAGACTCGCGGAAAGTTTGAGCGCACCGTAAGCCAGCAGCAGGCTCAGGGGCAGCATCAGCATCTGACCGGGACGGTTCTCCAGCGCATCCACGATCTGCTTGAGCACCAGCGGCACGCCCACATTCGCCACCTTGGACAATACCAGGCAGGCCAGCGCAAACAGCGCCCGCCCGCGGAATTCCCACAGAAAGGGCAGCATATTCCGCAGGTTATGCAGATCGCGACGGTTTTTATGGACTTGGGAAGCCGTCTCCCGAGCATGAACCATGTTATACTGAACCTTTGAATTAACCCTTGAAAATCAGGGATTTCCATCCCCGAAACGAAGTTGCTGATGATAACAAACAGGAGAGCCCAGCGGTGGAAGAATCACTGAACCAGACCGACTGCAGTTACAATGAGCCGTTCGCCCTGCAAGTGTTGGGAGACAGCATGGAGCCGGAATTTCCCGATGGTTGCATCATCGTCCTTGAGCGCACCGACCGTTGCGCTCACGGTATGTACATCATGACGCTGGTGGAAGGCGTACGCTGGTTTCGTCAGTATCTCAATGACGAGGACGGTGAGCGTCTGATCGCACTCAACGATCTCTATCCGGAGATTCCCCTGGAAGGACTGGACTGGAAACCCGAAGCTGTGGTGCTCCAGCGCAATATCAAGCGGAAAGTCAAGCACTACGAATACTGATCATGCCCGGTCACACCCGACTCCTGCTCGTCCTGTTGCTCGCAGCCCTCACTGCCTGCAGTGACAGCAAACCGCCCACCAAGGCATCCCAGTCCCACAAGTCCCCTGCCGTTCTGGTGGAAACCGCCAAAGTGCAGGAGCAGCCGGTGGCGAAAACCTGGAAACGTTCCGGCACGCTGGTGTACCGCCATATACTGCGCGTGCATACCCAGGAAGAAGGACGTATCACCCGTCTTCCCTGGTTCGAGGGAGACAAAGTCAGAAAAGGCGATACCCTCGCCACGCTGGACAATGAACTGCTTCAGGCAGAACTGCGCAAAGCCAGGGCCACCAGTTCCATGGCCGAGCGAAAAGTATCGCGCCTGGAACGCCTGAGGAAGACCAAGGCCACCTCTGAAGAGGACCTTGTGGAAGCTCAGACCGAGCTGGAACTGGCCCGTGCCGAGGTGGAAATCCTGATAACCCGCATGGGTTATACCACCATCAAAGCACCCTACGATGGCGTGATTATCGAGCGGCTGGTGGAACCGGGCGATGCCGTACCGCGCAACACCCATTTGCTGACCCTGGCTGATCCGGCCTCACTGGTGGTCCGGGTACCCGCTTCCGAGCAGATGCTCGCCGATCTTGGAACTGACAGCCGGATTCTGATGTATCCGGACATACCGGGCGCAGCACCCATTGCTGGCAGGCTGCAGCGTATCTTTCCCACCCTCGACCCGCAAAGCCGTCAGGGCACCCTGGAAATTGCCCTGCCTGACTCACCGGGCGGCATGCGTGCCGGGCAGTTCGTGCGGGTTCAAGTTGCGGGCGCGCTGAAAAAACGGCTCCTGATTCCCTACACCGCGTTGCGCACCGACCGGCGGGGCGAATATGTTTATGTAGTGAAAAATGGCCGGGTGGCGCGAAAAGATATCATCTCCGGCCAGCGTTTTGACGACCTGCTGGAAATCGTCAAAGGGCTGCAGCCCGGCGAAAACATCGTCAAACGCGGTTTCATGAACCTGAAGAGCGATACCCCGGTCACAGTTGTCAATAAAGATTGACATCGGTTGACCTGAGTCATGTTGCTGCCGCTGCAATTGGGAAATACTCTGCCCGTTTTTTATGTACGGTCCGCTGCATGAGGCATCGGGATTTGCTCTATCAATAGTCGCTGAACAGACGGTTGACCCGCATCTTCCGCCTGGCAGTCGGGTAGCGGGAAAACACCTTAAGAACTCGCCCCCGATGCCGATAATTCAAGCAAAGCCGTGAAGCAGCGCCGAAGAAATCCCGGTCAACTCTTTGGCGCTTAATGCCAATACAAATCAGCTTTTTCAATGCATAATCTCAACCAAAGCTCACAGCACCGACAGGACAGTAAAATACATTCTTACTGTATTTGAACAAAACACTCAAACCAATTGAACAATATGTTCTATCATTTAAAACATTACGTTCTGTTTTTTTAAGCGAAGCACCCGATTCATCGATGGGCAACAATTATGAAACCACAAAAACTTCTGCTTCTTTTGACCTGCATCTTTCCGCTCATCTTTGTTGGGAGCATTGCGGCCGCGCCGGCAGCCGGCAAATCCAGCCTCACCATGGGTGACGCCATCAACAAGGCCGGACGCCAGCGCATGCTTTCACAGCGCATCGTGAAAGCTTATGCGCTGGTTGGACAGAAAGTCATGCTCAGCGCCAACATACAGCTTCGGGACTCCATCAAGCTGTTCGAAAAACAGCTTGCCGAACTGACAGACTTTGCTGCCACTGACGAGGAAAGGAAAACCATCGCCGAAGTTGCGGCACTGTGGAAAAAATACAAGGCGCTGGCTACGGCCAAGCCCTCTAAAGACAAGGCTGAAGAGCTGGCGGTCATGTCTGACAAGGTATTGAAGAAATCACACCAGTTCGTGCTGCTGCTTCAGGAACGCTCAGGCACCAACGCAGGCAAACTGGTCAACATATCCGGTCGGCAGCGCATGCTTTCCCAGCGCATCGGCAAATTCTACGTGCTGCGCAGCTGGGGACTGGACAACCCCGAGTACAAGGCGGGACAGGACAAGGCTGTGGTTGAATTCACGGACGCTCTACACCTGCTGCAGAACGCTCCGGAGAACACCTCTGAAATCGACGATGCGCTGGCCAAGGTGGAAAAGGACTGGAACACGTTCAAGATCAGCAAGCAACTCAAGGGCGGAAACTATATCCCGTCACTGGTTGTCCGCTCCCTGGACAAGATACTGGGACAGATGAACTATATCACCGCCCTGTACGCCAACATCGCCAAGTAGACAGCTCTCACGAACACTCTCGCTTGCCCCGGCCCGGACTTCCGCCAAACAGTCTGGGTCGGGGCAAGCCCCTTTTGCCGCTCTCCCGCCAGCGTGCTGAACACGCCCTTCCATAGGCTTTTTCAACCTGATCAGCGGAAACTGTATTTTTCGGCCAAGATCCATGCAATGAATTGCCAAACCCGGCGCCATGAGCTAAGTTGCTGGGAAACAACGGACAACGACGCCGCATGGTTTTCTTCAAGCACGGTCATCGCCCCCGATGAAACCCCATCTCTCTTCCCGAAGTGGCGGGATCGCCCACTGGTCCATCCATCATCCTGTCGCGGTGATCATGCTGACGCTGGCAGCCGTTGTGCTGGGACTGTTTTCCCTGGACAGCCTCAAGATCAGTCTGCTGCCGCACATCATCTATCCCAGTATCGGCGTGCGCATCAACGATCCCGGCGTGCCGGCCGGCATCATGGAAGACCAGATCACGCGGCAGCTCGAGGAACAGCTGGCCATCACCGAGGATGCCATCCACATCCGTTCTGCCACCCGGGAAGGCCGCAGCGCGGTGGACCTGGATTTTGCCTATGGCAAGGACATCGATATCGCTTTGCGGGACGCCTCCACACGCCTCGACCGCGCCAAGCGCTTTCTTCCCGACACCATCGAACCACCGGTGATCTACAAGCGCGACCCTTCCCAGTTGCCGGCCGCCGAATATGCCATCAGTTCCACCACGCTGGATCCCGTGAGCCTGCGGGACTGGGTGGACTATTCCCTGAGCAAATGGCTGATCAATGTGCCCGGCGTGGCTGCGGCGGAGGTGGCAGGCGGCCTGCGCCGTGAGATACAGGTCATCGCCGATCAGGACCGCCTGTTCGCCCATGGTCTGGATATTTTCGATATCGAGGAAATTCTGAAGCAAGACAACCGTGATGTCGCCAGCGGCCGGCTGCGGGGAGGCTCCACGGAAACGCCGGTACTGACCCTGGGACGCCTGCACCGTGCCGATGAGATCGCACAGCTGCCCATAGACCTGAACAATACCCAGTCATCATTCCAGCCCCTGCAACTGGGGCATCTGGCGAAGACCATCGACGGGCACGAGGAGCCCCGGCTGCACATCCGTCTGGACAGCCAGGAGGCCATCAAGCTGTCCATTCAGAAACAGCCGCAGGCCAATACAGTTTCGGTGGTTGACGGCGTCAACCTGCAGCTCGGCGAACTGCACAGCCGGGGGCTGATCCCACGGAGCATTCAGATCACCCCGGTCAACGACGAAGCCCGCCATATCCGCCGCTCGCTGAACAATGCCATCACCGCAGCGGTCAGCGGCGCTCTGCTGGCCATGCTGGTGGTGTACCTGTTTCTGGGAAGCATCCGGCGCACGCTCATCATCGGCAGCGCCATTCCCATCGCCATCCTGGTGGCCATCACCCTCATGTCTGCCGTGGATCTGACCCTGAACATTATGACCCTGGGCGGTCTGGCACTGGGGGTGGGCATGCTGGTGGACAGCACCATCGTCATGCTGGAAAACATCTACCGCCATCAGCGTGATGGCGAGCAGGGAAGCCTGGCCGCTGGCACCGCTGCCGCGGAAGTCACCAGCGCCATCTTTGCCTCCACCTCCACCAATCTCGCCGCCGTCCTGCCTTTCCTGTTCATCGGCGGATTGATCGGCCTGCTGTTTCAGGAGCTGATTATCACGATTTCGGCCGCCATCGTCGCCTCGATGATCGTCGCCCTGACACTGGTGCCTGCCCTGGCAGCGCGCATTCCCGCGGGACAGGAAGGCTGGCTGCGGCGTTTCATCAACCGCGCGCTGGAACGGCTGCAAAACGGCTATGCCTGGCTGTTGCGCCACCTGCTGAAAGGAGCCTGGCTGGTGATCCTGATCTTCCTGGTGCTGCTGGGTGTCACCGTGAACGAGCTGCTGCAACCCATGTCCACCTTCCTGCCACGCATCGACGACGGACGTATCGGTATTTACCTGACGGCTGACCGGGGTGTGAGCGTGAACGAGATGGATACCATCACCAGCCGCATCGAGAAGCTGGTGCTGCAGCAGCCGGAAACCGCTTCTGTTCTCACCACGGTCGGCGGCTTCACTTTCGGAAGATCACGTTATGAAACCGCCAACCGCGCCAACCTGCAGATCCAGCTCAAGCCACCCGGCCAGCGCATGAGCAGCAGACAGTGGGTGTCGAACATACGCAAGGCGACAAAAGAACTGCAGCTGGCCGGGGTCAAGATCCGCATCCGTCAACGGGGCATACGCGGACTGCGCATCGGCCGCGGTGATGACGATGTGAGTTTCCATGTCAGGGGGGCGGAACTTGAAGTATTGAAGGAGATCGGCCAGCAAATGGCGGAGAAACTCAAGGAGGTGCCCGGCCTGCGCAATATCAAGCAATCCAATGAAGATGTCACCATGGAACTGTCCATCCGGCCTGACCGCGAAAAGATGCTGCAGCTCGACCTGGACATGAGCCTTGTCGGCAAGGCCGTGCGTTACGCGCTGGAAGGACGCAAGGTGAGCACGATTATCGACGCCGACCGCAGCATCGACGTGGTGCTGAAGCTCAACCCCGCTGAAACCACTACCGTCAGCGACCTGGAAAACATCATCTTCATGGGCAATACAGGTAAGATGTCCGTACCCGTTCGCCTCGGCGACCTGGCGGACATCGCCCTCCGTCCGGCGCCCGTGACCATCATCCGCGAACAGCAGCAGCGCATCGTGGAGGTCAATGCCACCCTCGAACAGGGCGTCAACATGGAGCAGGCCATACGGCAGGCACAGAAACTGCTGGATGAGCTGGATCTGCCAAAGGGTTACACCCTGTACGAAGGCGGCACCCTCAAAACACTGCAGCAGAGTCAGGAAACCGGCTACAGGCTCCTGGCACTGGCCCTGTTCCTGGTGCTGGTGGTGATGGCGGTGCAGTATGAATCCCTGCGCAATCCCCTCATCATCCTGTTCAGCGTGGTGTTCTCGCTCATCGGTGTTGCGCTGGGTTTAGAACTGACGAATACGCCCATTTCCATGCCTGTGTGGCTGGGCATGATCATGCTGGCAGGCATCGTGGTCAACAATGCCATTATTCTGGTGGAATATATCGAAATCGAGCGTCAGGAGGGATTGCCGAAAGTGCAGGCTATCGTGGAAGCCGCCCGCCTGCGCCTGCGGCCCATACTGATGACCACACTGACAACCGTGGTCGGTATGCTGCCCCTGGCGCTGGCCTGGGGACAGGGTTCTGAAATGCTGCAGCCTCTGGCGATCACCATCGTCTCGGGGCTGTCTTTTTCCATGCTGGTCAGCCTGTTGCTGGTTCCCAGCACCTACCGCTATGTCAGCAGGGCCGACATGGGGAAGGCAGGATAATTACTGGAATATCGGACAATAGGCGTTGACGTGATGCCCCTGCCAATAGGCACCGTTGATCTTTTCCGTAACAAAATTCGCCACTTCCCGATCAGCATTTCCCAGTTCAATTTTCCATTCCAGCGGCCGCCCCTTGCAATCCGGGCCACAGGGCTCGATCTTGCTGATCGGATAATACTGATTCAGCATTTCCATCAATGAACCGGGCTCCACTTCTTCAGGTACATCACTCAGTAGAATGACCATTTTTCTCGACTCCTTCTGCCAGATCAACCAGAAGCCTGCTGACTCCCGGTGCGGACCCCAGATAAGGTGCGAGTTGAATGGAAACATGCGGATGAGCAGTACGCGCTTTTTCCACTTCCGCCGGAATGTCTTCACTGACATGCCGCCCGGCCGATAGAAAATAGGGCAATACCACGACCTGATCAGCACCAAGCCGTATGCATTCTTCAATACCTTCAGGAATGGAAGGCTGGGCCAGTTCCAGAAAACCGGCCATGACTACGCCAAACTCCTCGTCACCTTTTTCTTTTTGTATCCGTTCGCACAGCTTTATTACTTCGTCATTTGAGGCTGTGCGCCGGCTACCGTGTGCTGCCACGAGCAATGCTTTCATGCCTGCAGGCTCTTATTGGCCACTTCATAGACATCACGGGAAACGGAATCTTTACTGCTGATCCGCTCCAGCTGTTCACGTGCCAGGCGCTGACGGTTCTCGTCATAGTGCCGCCAGCGCGAAAGGTTACGCAACAGTCGTGCAGCAATCTGGGGATTGATGCTATCCAACTCAAGCACCTTGTCCACCAGGAAAGTATACCCCTTTCCATCCGCAGAATGAAAGCGTAACGGGTTTGCAGCTGCGAAACTGCCTATCAGTGCACGAACCTTGTTGGGGTTTCTTATGGAAAAGGCAGGATGAGCCTCCAATTCCCTGATACGGGACAGGGTATCTTCACGGCTGGAACGGGCCTGCACGCCGAACCACTTGTCCATGACAAGCGGATCGTGCTGCCAGCGCGAGGCAAAATCCTGAAGCAAAGGTTCCCGCTGAGGCAGATCGCCATCTGCAATCAGGGCCAGTGCCACAATGACATCGGTCATGTTGTGACCGGAGCGGTATTGCTCTTCACACAGTTGTCCTGCCTCATCGCTTTTCCCCGCCACCAGATAGGACAGCAACAGGTTCTTCAGCCGTCGCCGGCCAATGGCTTCCGGTCTGATGCTGTATTCACCCGATTCCTGCAGTGCGTGGAAATGCTGCATCAGATCATCGTGAAGAGTGGTGGCAATGTGGTGTTTCACCTGTTCCCTGGCAGCATGGATGCCTTCCACATCGATAACAGACATCTGCTCTCCCAGGAAGGATTCTGACGGCAGGGACAGCACTTCCGAGAGCAGGGCCGCATCCGTGTGGGCAGCGTCCAGCGCCCGATGGAAGGCATGGGTGAACTCAGCCAGCATATCCTGCGCCCGGGGGGAGCGGTCAACCAGATTCAGCACCACACGCTGCGCCAGCTGTTGCCCGGCATCCCACCGGTTGAAGCCGTCCCTGTCATGGGCCATGAGGAACAGAAGTTCATGGTCGGCATACGGATAGTCGAGCTTCACCGGCGCCGAAAACCCCCGCAACAGGGATGGCGTGGGTTCTTCCACTACGTTCACGAATGTAAAACTCTGTTCCCTCCCGGTGACTTCCAGCAGTTCCGGGCGCCGGGTCTCATCAGCCCGCTGCAGCGGCATATCCTGCCCGTGACTGTCCAGCAGCCCCACGACCACAGGGATGTGAAAAGGCGGTTTGTCCCTCTGCCCCGGTGTATCCGGCACCTGCTGGGAAATATGCAACAGGTAAGACCTGGCTTCCGCATCATATTCTCCCCGCACACTCAGTTCAGGTGTACCGCCGTAGTCATACCAGCGCTTGAACTGACTCAGATCCCTTCCCGAGACCGCTTCCATGCAGGCAACGAAGTCATCGGTCGTCACGGCCTGGCCGTCGTGACGCTCGAAATACAGATCGGTGGCCTTGCGGAACAGCTCCGGCCCCAGCAGGTTGGCCTGCATGCGCACGACTTCCGCGCCTTTTTCATAGACGGTCAGCGTGTAAAAATTGTTGATCTCCATATAGGATGCCGGGCGGACAGGATGCGCCATGGGGCTGGCATCCTCAGCAAACTGGTGGGCGCGCAGCATACGCACATCATCGATGCGTTTGACGCCACGATCGCCCATGTCGGCAGAAAACTCCTGATCCCGGTACACCGTAAAGCCTTCTTTCAGGGAAAGCTGGAACCAGTCGCGGCAGGTGATGCGATTCCCTGTCCAGTTGTGAAAATACTCATGGGCAATCACCGCTTCTATGCCCTGGTAATCCTCGTCCGTGGCGGTATCGGGCCGGGCCAGCACATATTTGGAGTTGAAGACATTCAGCCCCTTGTTCTCCATGGCTCCCATGTTGAAGTCGTTTACGGCAACGATGTTGAACACGTCCAGATCATATTCCCTGCCGTATTTCTCTTCGTCCCAGCGCATGGCGCTGACCAGCGAACGCATGGCATGGTCACATTTGTCGATGTTTTCCGGCTCGACATAGATACGCAGTCGCACATCTCTTCCCGATGCAGTGACAAACCGGTCTTCGATATGTCTGAGATCTCCCGCGACCAGCGCAAACAGGTAGCAGGGCTTGGGGAAAGGGTCTTCCCATTCGGCGTAGTGCCGGCCTTCGGGAAGTTCACCCGCTTCCACAGGATTGCCATTGGACAGCAGTACCGGGTAGCTGGTCCGGTCAGCTTCGATACGCACCCTGAAGCGCGCCATCACATCAGGCCTGTCCTGGTACCAGGTGATGCGCCGGAAACCCTCTGCCTCGCACTGGGTGCAGAACATACTCCCGCTGCGATAGAGGCCTTCCAGGGCCGTATTGGTCTCGGGTGACAGTTCCACCTCGGACTCCAGCACGAAATGTTCGGGCGGGTTGAACAGGGTCAATCCCTGGTCATCGATACGGTAGGCGTCACCGTGGAGCTCACTGCCGTCCAGACGCAGCCAGACGGGCTTCAGCCCTTCCCCGTCCAGGCGCAGTTCGTCTGTTTCTCCGCTGAAAGCCGGGTTGCGCTCCAGTGTCAGTCGTGAGATGACCCGGGTCCCCTGCTCGTACAGGCGGAACTCCAGATCCACGGTATCCGTAATCCAGGCGGACGGCTGGTAGTCCTGCAAATAGATGGTTCTGGGGCTGGCATTTTTCCACATGGCAAAGTCATTGGCCGCAAGGCGGTTCAGGCTCGAAAGGGCACAG
>DRLF01000331.1 GCA_011051425.1 Thiolapillus brandeum
TGGACCCGGGCGGTTTTTTCAACGCCTCCGGTGTTTGCGCAGTGGCCGGTATCCCGGGGCAGGCTGACGTATGAATGTTTCCCGTACAACCGTTGTGCGGGTGACCCTTTTTCATCTGTCCCTGATACTCGTTTTCGTTTCAGGATTCAGTCTTACGGCACTGCTTTGCTTCCTTGTCTTGTATTTCACACGCCTGTGGGCCATTGCAGGCGGTTATCATCGCTATTCTTCCCACCGCAGCTATGAAACCTCGCGCTGGTTCCAGTTTTTGCTGGCTTTTACTGGCAGCACCGCAGGGCAGAAGGGACCACTTTCCTGGGCAACCAGTCATATCCGTCATCATCGCCATTCGGATCGGGAAGGTGATCCGCATTCCCCTGTGTTGCAGGACGGGTTCCATGCCCATCTTGGCTGGCTGCTGGAGAAGGACGCGTTGCCGACGGACAAGAAGCTGGAGCAGGCGTATGCCGACTTTCCGGAGATCCTTTTCCTGAACCGGCACCACTACATCGGCACGCTGAGCCTGATTGCTGCATTGCTTCTGCTGGGAAGATTTCTTTCAGCCCATTATCCGGAGCTGGGCACTTCAGCGTTGCAGCTGGTCAGCTGGGGATTCATTCTGTCCACGCTGCTGATTCTGCACGGTACCTGCCTCGTGAATTCGGTTGCCCACATGGTGGGTTCCCGACGCTTCGAGACCAGTGACAACAGCCGCAATGTCTGGTGGCTGTTTCCGTTCATGTGGGGAGAGAACTGGCACAACAACCATCATCGCTATCCCCGCTCGGCTTCAGCATCCTGCAGCTGGTGGGAGGTGGATGGCATATACCTGGGTATTCGTCTGCTGGAGAAACTGGGGCTGGTATGGAACCTGCACAAGCCCCGTGTTGCCCCTGAAAACTGATTCCGGACTTTGTTGGTAATCTTCAGGCTTTTTTGAAACAATTGCACCCAGTTTTCAATACCAGCGAGTAGTCCCATGTCCCTGATCAAAGCCTTTACCGGCCTGCGCCCTGTCGCCGGCCGCGCCGATGATGTCGTCGCTCCCCCCTATGACGTAATGAACGAGGCGGAAGCCCGTGCCATGGTGGAAGGCCGCCCCTGGAGCTTCCTGCACATCTCCCGCCCGGAAGTGGACCTGCCGGAAGGCACGGATCCCTATGCGCCGGAAGTCTATGCCAAGGGACGTGAGAACCTGGATCACATGGTGGGGGAGGGTGTGCTGGCCCGCGAGGACAAGCCTGCCTACTACGTCTACCGCCTGACCATGGGCGATCATGTGCAGACAGGGCTCATGGCCGTGGCGTCGGTTGAAGCCTACGATCAGGACCGCATCAAGAAACACGAGTTCACCCGTCCGGTGAAAGAAGACGATCGTGTGCGCAACATCGATACGCTCAATGCGCAGACTGGCCCGGTGTTCCTGGTCTATCCGGCCACGGCAGTCATCGACAGTATTCTGGCGAACACCACGAAAAGAACACCGGATATGGACGTGACCGCTGCCGATGGCGTGCGGCACGAGCTGTGGGTGCTGTCCGATGAAGATACGGTGAAAACCCTTACCGATGCCTTTGATGCCCTGGATGCTCTCTACGTGGCCGACGGGCATCACCGCTCGGCGGCGGCCTCCCGGGTGGCCGCGACGCGCAAGGCAGCCAATGCAAATCATACAGGGGAGGAGAGCTACAACTATTTCCTCAGCGTCATCTTTCCCCACGACCAGATGCAGATACTGGACTACAACCGCGTGGTGAAAGACCTGAACGGTCTCTCGCCGGAAACCTTCATGGCGCAGATCAGCGCCGCCTTCACCGTGGAACCTTCGGACGAGCCGGTGAAACCGGCGCACAGCGGCGAGTATGGCATGTACCTGGGTGGCCAGTGGTACAAGCTCACTATCAAGCCGGAGCGTATCCCCCAGGACGATCCCGTAGCGCGTCTCGATGTCAGCCTGTTACAGGACAATCTCATCGCCCCTCTGCTGGGCATAGAAGATCCCCGCACCGACAACCGTATCGATTTCGTCGGCGGCATCCGGGGTCTGGGTGAGCTGGAGAAGCGTGTGGACTCCGGCGACTGGCAGGTGGCTTTCTCACTCTATCCCACCACCATGGAAGCACTCATGGCCGTCGCGGATGCGGGTGAAGTCATGCCGCCCAAATCCACCTGGTTCGAGCCCAAGCTGGCGGATGGGCTGGTGAGCCACGTTTTGGATTGAATGAATCTGATTGCTTAAGGAACAAGGTATTGTTTGGGTTGTGCGGTTCTTTAAGACAACACGTATAGAGTTTGGTAGGAATTGCCATAGTACAAGCATCCGCTCTACATATAATTGACATTAACAAAGAACAGGACCAATTTTAGAAGTCTCGAAAAATGTCATTCCGGCGCAGACTGGAATCTATAACACCTTTGTTGAGTATGGATCTAAACCTGGGTGATAGTAGGCACCATTGATCGAGGAATCCTCTTGTCAATATGACAGATGAGACATATTGTATAAATTCAGATACTATGTTTGTAAGCTCTATTTTTAAAAGGTAACATATTTGTAAAAGCGGATTTTTATTTGCAATTGCTGTTTGAGAGGAGGGTCAAGGATGAGAAAA
>DRLF01000332.1 GCA_011051425.1 Thiolapillus brandeum
CGCGCCCACCATGCGGCCACTGCCCTTGAGTGTATGGAATGAGCGCCGGAAATTCTGCAGTGCCTGCTCGTCGCTGTGATCTGCTTTCCACAGGGGATACCGACTGCCGATGACTTCCAGTTCCTCACCGGCTTCTTCGATGAAAATATCGAAGATTTCCGGATCGATGTCATCCATCTGCAAGACAATACCGCTGTCCGGTGTTTGTGTTTCCACGGCTTCGGCTTCTTCAGCCACTGTTTCGGTTTCCCGGCTGGCTTCCGTCTCTTCTGCTTCCATGGCTTCAGCAGACTCGTCGTCTTCCAGCATCAGCGTGGAAGCCAGCTGTTCCTCTTCATCCGGCAGTTCATCCGTGAGCATGGAGTCGGCAAAAAGTTCTTCGTCTGAAACAGTTTCCCGGGAGGCCTGCTCTTCGAATTCCGGATGAACCTCGGCTTCTTCCGCTGCTTCTTCCGAGGTCAGGCGCAGCAGCGCATCTGCCGCATAGTCGGTGAATTGCCGCAGATTGCTGCGCTCTTCCAGACGGGCTTCCAGGTAGTACTCGATGCCGGCAAACAGATCCACCAGCGCGCTTTGCTGCACGCCGTTCAGCTGCACATGCTCCTGATTCAGCTCATGGAGCACGGGCTCGGCCTGTTTCATGATGTCTGCCACCACATCCAGATTGGCAAGCTCGAACACACCCACCAGCTTGTGCACACTGTCGGCAACTTCGCCCAGGCCGGAACCGTCGACCGCCCCCCGCAGGTAGCGCTCAACACCGGATTTGATGGCCGTGAATTCGGCAAAGGCTTCCTTGATGACGGCCTTGACGCCTTCTTCGGTTTCCTGATCGTGGACGGCAGCAGCCTCCTGTCCGGAGTCCATGCTGCCTGTACCCGATGCGGAAAGAGCAGATTCCACTTCAACGATGACTGTGGCAATCTGCATGAGCTGATCATCATCCAGCAGCTCATTGACGGCCAGTGAATCGTTCAGCCGGCCCGCCACCGCTGTGAGTTTTTCCCGCAGTGCGCCACGACCGAGCATGCCGAGGGTATCCCCCGCCTTGATCAGCTGCTCACCCAGCCCGTTCAGGCGATGAAGTTCCTCTCTGTCGCCACGGATGTACAGGTCCAGGGCTTCCTTGACCTGCAGAAGATCCTCGAGCAATGCGCCTGCAACGGCCTGAAGTACGCTTTCATCGGCGCCGGTAGCCGCTTCTGCCGGTGATTTGTGAATCTGGTCCGGAAAACTGTTGGCCAGGTCGGCGGTACGCTTTACAGTCTGTACCACCGGATTGAGCGAGTGGGAACGTGAAACAAAATACAGCAGGCTCTTCAGCAAATCTGTAGGGAAATCCTGAACGGTTTTTTCCTCGCCTTTTTCGATCAGACGCTTCATGATCCGGTCGATGCGGCCAAACAGCTGTTTGACGTCCGCATCGGCGGTGAATTCCCCGTCGATGAGCGTCACCACCAGTGCTTCGGCGGCATCCATCAGGCGACGCAGCCTCAAAGTGCCGGCGACGGCATTGATCTTCTGCAACACGTCCAGCACTTCGTGCAGCCCCTGGTCCAGGTCGTTTTCCCGGTACCAGAGCAGCAACCCCTTGTGATAACGGTTACGCAATCCTCTAACGATCTGGGGAATCTGTTTGTTGCCCGACCCCGGCACCACGGGTTCACGTTCCACCAGGCGATCCAGATTCGGGGCATAAAGTACGATTTCCGATGCAGGATGCAGATCCCGCAGCGCCCGGAGGTCGTTCAGCACCGGCAGCAGTACCAGGGGAATGTCCGGCTCACCTTTTTCCAGCCGCTGCAGGTAAGGCGGCAACTGCACCAGCCCCAGCATCAGGGACTCGGCAATACGCTCATTGCCCGAAATATCACCTTCGGTCAGCAGCCTGGCGACACGCTCCATCTCCTCCACGAGCATGCCGGCTCCATACACCTGCACCATGCGCAGGGTACCCAGCAGCTGGTGTACATGCTGCAGGTAGACTTGGATACCCTCACCGGTAAAACCGGCGGATACATACTCCTCCAGCGCCTGACGTGCGAGCAGTATGGTTTCATCCATACCCTCCTTCACCCAGCGCAGGGTAGCGTAATCAGGTTTTTCCACGTCAGTCATCAAAGGTCCCCAGGACAGGCTGTACAACAGGACCTGCAAAGCCGGGCGGAAAACAGGTCATCAGCCAGGACAGGTCGCAGGTGCATACGATCGTTTCCGTTACACTTTTTCCGGTAGAACGAATCCGGCAACGGACTGACGCAGGCGGTTGGTCTTTTCCGCAAGTTCCCCGATCTCGGCCGCCGCGTTGGCGGTACCGTCCGTGGTCTGCTGGGTGATTTCCTGGATCACGCCCATGGTATCGTTGAGCTGGCGGGCTTCAGCAGATTCCTGCTGCGCCGAATCGGCCAGCTTGGTGATGATGCCGGCGATCTCATTGGATACCTTCTCGATCTCCTGCAGGGCAGAACCCGCATCCTCCGCGAGGCCGGCTCCACCGACCACCTCCGTGGTACTGGCTTCCATGGAACTGACCGCCTCGTTGGTATCGGCCTGGATGGTCTGTACCAGCGCCTCGATCTGTTTGGTGGCGTTGGCGGAACGTTCAGCAAGGCGCTGTACTTCGTCGGCAACCACCGCGAAACCACGACCCGCTTCACCGGCCATGGCCGCCTGCATGGCTGCGTTCAGTGCCAGGATGTTGGTCTGGTCGGCGATGTCCTCGATCAGCTCAACGATGTTACCGATCTCCTGGGAGCTCTCGCCCAGGCGCTTGATCCGTTTCGATGTTTCCTGGATCTGCTCACGGATGTTGTCCATGCCGTTGATGGTGCGGCGCACCGCCTCACCACCCTTGGCAGCCAGTTCAACCGAGTTCTCGGCAACCTGGGCGGACTCGGTCGCGTTGTTCGACATGTCCTGCAGCGCAACGGTCATCTTGTCGATAGTGCTGCTCGCGCCGGAAATCTGTTCACGCTGGTGTTCGGCGGCATCGGCCAGATGCATGATGGTCGCCTGTGTGTCCTGTGCAGAACCGGATACTTCCTCAGTAGTCTGGTTGATGGACTCCACCACTTCGCGCATGGCCTCGATGGCGTAGTTGATGGAGTCGGCGATGGCCCCGGTGATATCCTCGGTAACCGTTGCCTGTACGGACAGGTCACCATCGGCCAGGTCACCCATCTCATCGAGCAGACGCCGGATCGCTTCCTGGTTTCTCTGGTACTGCTCAGCCGTCGCTTCCTCTCGCTTGCGGGCCTGGCCTACCAGCACCATACCCAGCAGAACCAGCAGCACGGCAGACAGAATACCCAGTGCGGTTACCAGAGTGGCATTGATGGGGATACCGCCAATCTTCAGCTCACCCGCGTCAGTTCCGTAGAGTTCGATAAGCTTGCGGACTTCTTCCGCCACCTTGTCTGACGACAGGGCCAGCTGGCTGGGTACGTCCATATCCGGTAATACCTGGCCTTCGGCGAGTGCCTCCTGAGCCATCTCGCTCATACCGGCTTCACCAACAGCTTCCAGTGCCGGCAGTACATTGGAAATCATGCTCAGGATCATACCCAGGGATTCGTCGATATCTCCCAGGATAGCTGTCGCTTCGAGCAGACGCCCCTTGGTATCTTCACTCTTGACCGCTTCGATCCCCAGCACGGCACTGCCGTTCACCAGGGCATCCACCACGGTCTTCAGTTCATCCACGTCCTGGGTCAGCTGGTCCACCGCCAGCGCCGTGGCCGAGCCGCCGGCCAGTACATCATTCAGTGCGGTATTGATGCGCTGTGCCAGAAACAGTTGCCGGGAAGCGTAGAAAATCTGGTTGGGCGTAGCCTTTCCTTCCACCAGTGCGTTGGTAACTTCGGTGGACACCTCGAGCAGATCCGGCAGGGTATCCCGGATGGATGTAATGATCTCGTTCACCGTCAGGATGGCATCCTGGTTGTTCAGAATGGCATCCACATGAGAGCGTAGTTCCAGCCAGGCATTTTCCACCTTATGGAGTTCCGGCTGGATGGCGTCGGGTGATGGCGGCAGCCCAATGGAAGGCTGGCCATTCTTGAGGGCATCGAGCAGTTCCGAAAAACGGTTTCTGGATTCCTGCATGCGGGCAAATGATGCCTCCTTACCGCTGGCAGCTTCCGATGCGTATTTCGCAATCCGGTGTGCAAGTACCTGCTGCTCGGATGCATACAGGATGTACTTGTCCAGATGCTTGCCATGCTTTGCCCATACCACGAAGGCAGACACACCCGCTATCATGGATGCGATCAGCAAGATTGAAAGCAGTGGAACCCATGCCGACCGTTCGGATCCTTTTTTTGCTCTAGCTACCATTATCTATACCCCATAATCGTGAGTTCGACTCACCCAACCAAGTTATTTTTCTGCCTCTTCGGCGTCGTGCCTCGCATCCAAGCGGATATCATTAACCCGGCACCAATATAGATGACGCTCAGCCGTGATGCACTGTTCGCCAACACGGCATCAGGTTGCCGCTGTAGTTATTCTACAGCAAGACCTGATAACGCAGTCTGGCGGACAGTGCATAACGGCCCGCCTTTGATATCGATCAGTTGGGGCTTCAAGCCTGCCCCGGCCCGGCGTTATCGCTTTTGCCAATGGATCAACCATTAGGCGCAAGCGATGCCTTGTTCCGAGGCAGGCTTGAAGCCCTGAGCATCACCTATATTGATGCCGGGTTAATTTTACCCGCGTTACAGCATTCTCACTGCTGCGCTGCGGTCATAAAGTGTTTGTCATTGGCCAGTGCGGCCATGCTGAAAACCGGCCATACGCCGTCATCCAGTCCGAATACATCATATACATAGCGCCCCAGGGTTCCGTCGAAGTGCGCGTCGGCTATCTGCTTGCTCAGCGGCAGATGGCGCATGCCCAGTACCGAAGAAACCAGCAACCCGGTGGATGCCCCCCGGTTCCGGATGACCAGTACACGGGAATGATCATCCACTACCACGGCACCGCCACCGATGAACTGCTGCAGATCGACGATAGGCAGTAATTCTCCACGGATGTTCGCCAGCCCCAGCATCCAGCTCTTGGTACCCGGTACGCGTGTGACCGCTTCCGGATACGGCAGCAGTTCCCGGATCTCGTTCATGGCGGATATCACTTTTACGCCATCCAGCACGAATGCCAGTCCCTGCCAGTCCTCTTCCTTGACCATGGTTGCAGGAACCAGTGATTCCTGCTCCCGGCTGCGCCGGTCCATGTCAGCCAGACGCTGCAGCACTGCGTGAATATCCTGTGCGCCGTCGCCAGCCATCAGTCGACCAGCTCGCCTACCTTGCTCAGGAGTTGCGACACATCCACGGGCTTGACGAGATAATCCTTCGCACCCTGTCGCATGCCCCATTCCCGGTCGGTATCCTGATCCTTGGTCGTCACGATAATGATGGGAATGTGTTTGGTCGATGCATTGCGGTGAATCTTGCGCGTCGCCTGAAAACCGTTCAGGCCCGGCATGACCACATCCATCAGAATCAGATCCGGCATCTCCTCCATTGCTTTCTGTACACCTTCCTCACCATCTGTGGCAACAACCACCTGATAGCCTTCATCGCCCAGCGCCATACTGAAGATATGCACTTCGGTGGGAGAATCATCAACAATCAATACTTTTGCCATATTTTGTTTTTCCACTTGATAAATCGTTGTCATGCCGCCTTGGGAATGTGCCGCCGGATAGCGTCCAGCAATTCATCCCGACTGAAAGGTTTGGTGAGATACTGGTCAGAACCCGCAAGACGCCCCTTGGCCCGGTCGAACAGGCCGTCCTTGCTGGACAGCATCACCACCGGCGTATCACTGTACGCTTTGTTGTTCTTGATCAGTGCACATGTCTGATAGCCATCCAGCCTTGGCATCATGATATCGACGAAAATAAGATCCGGATGATGATCTGCCACCAGCGACAGGGCCTCGAACCCGTCCGTGGCCGTCACGACTTCACATCCGGCTTTCTTCAGCAGGTTCTCTGCCGTTCGCCGAATGGTCTTGCTGTCGTCTATGACCATAATTTTTAGCCCGGAAAGCCCGGTATCTGCATCACTCATTCTTTACTTCTCATGGTCTGTCCCGTTGTATCCGGGAAAACAATATACTGCATCCCGTCATCAGGTGAAGCCGATTCTGCGCATAGCGGACTGCACGATGGGAAAAGAGCATGATTCAGATCCATTTCAGGCCTTTGCCAAACGGCTATTCACCGACGCTGGGAATAACGGTAGTAATACCCCAGAACTCCCAGAGACGCATCCCCCCACGATAGTACTTGATTTTGTCGCTGGGGTAATCTGCCGCCAGCAATCCGCGGATAGCTCTGGGCGACTGACCACAATCCGGACCGTTGCAGAACAGAACCAGCTCCTTAGCCTGGGTGAAATCCCAGTCTTCCGTCTTGTATTTGCTGTCCACAATGCCCCATTTCTCCAGCAATGCCGTAAAGAAACCGATATCACCACGCTCCTTGGCGCCGAACTTTTCCAGCCATTCGGCAATCTCCGGCGAGTCAGGTTCTTTGGTCAACACCGTAAAAGGGATATTCACTGATCCCGGAATCGTACCTTTCTTGAACCAGGAAGGCGTTCTCGCGTCGATAAGCAAACCTTTTCCATCCCGCAGCTTGGTCTCCATGAAATCGAACATCTCCACTTCGCCATAGGTCTCCACATCCGGCGCAGGCGACATGGGCTTGATACAAAAGGGTGGACACGGCTGAATCGTCTTGGCGTAATGCCCGCTGAGTTCATAGTTCCTGTCCTGAACACGCTGAACTTTTACAGAGCTTCCTTCATGTACCACATAGATATAAGGCTTATTGCTCGTCAGCGGTATAAACTTGCTGTCGAGGCCTACTTTCAATTCCTCTGCCGCAACTGGCAACACAGGCAGCAGAATCCCGGCAAATAACAGCAGAAAGCATATTTTCATGCCATTTTTCAATGTCTTCTCCATACGTTTCTCAATCCCCCTCAAACACCCGGCACCCGCCGAAAAAGCCGCCCGCTCCCGGCACGCGCTAGCGATGCATTTTCCTGTCAATGATCATGCGTCTTACTGTCCGCATCGATGCACCGGAATGAAAAGCCTTGTAAACTTCCGCTTTGTCTTTCTCCATCAGTGATTCATAAATGGAGTAAGTCCCCCGCTGTTTCATCCTGAGCAGCGATTCAAATTCCGGCTGGCTCAGCTCCCCTGCCTTCTTGTTTATCTTTACTTTGGCGGCACCGTTCGGAAGCACAGGCCTCGCCGGTTCCGACAGCGTTGCAGCTTCCGATTCGATATACTTCAGATATTCTTCCTCTGACAGCGCCAGACAATCAGCGGCAGAAAGAACAATAGCCCCTAAAATTATCCCTCTCATGCAGAAAGACATAATCCCCCTCCCCTTTAAAACTCAAGGCGATTGTTTTCCCACTCTTTCCGGTTATGTCGCCCTCACAACCGGTTATTTTTATGGCAAACTTTTTTTGCCTTTATAGCCGCAACATAGCAAGCTCCGTTTTCGAGCGCAAGGCTGTTGATTCAAATCTTTGGGCCAATGCACATTGACAATGCACGCGCTGCCACACAATCACTTTCGAACCGGTAAAAATAGCATGACAACAAATCTTGGAATTGTGATGGACCCCATAGAATCCATCAAAACTGTCAAGGACAGCAGCTTTGCCATGCTGCTGGAAGCCCAGCGCCGCGGCTGGAATCTCTGGTACATGGAGATGAATGACCTGTTTCTGCTGGATAACAAGGCCATGGCCCGGATGAAACGGCTGCGTATCCGGGACGATCCGGAAAACTGGTATGAATTCGAAGAAGAAAAAACCGCCGAACTGGGCAGCCTGCAAACCATCCTCATGCGCAAGGATCCGCCTTTCAACATGGAATACATCTACGCCACCTACCTGCTGGAACAGGCCGAGGTGCAGGGCTGCCTGGTGGTCAACCGCCCCAGTGCCCTGCGTGATGCCAACGAAAAGCTCTACACCAGCTGGTTTCCCGAATGCACACCTGCCACGCTGGTTTCACGCAGCTATCAGGATTTTACCGATTTCCTCAGCTGTCACGGCGACATCATCGTCAAACCCCTGGGCGGCATGGGCGGCGAATCCATCTTCCGCGTTCAGCAGGGCGATCCGAACACAGCGGTCATCCTGGAAACGCTCACCGCAAAACAGACCCGCTATGCCATGGCACAGAAGTTTATCCCGGAGATCAGCGCCGGCGACAAGCGCATCCTGGTCGTGGATGGCGTTGCCGTACCCTGGGCGCTGGCACGCGTTCCCCAGGCAGGCGAGAACCGCGGCAACCTGGCTGCCGGCGGCAATGCCCATGGCATCGAACTGAGTGAGCGGGATCACTGGATTGTGGACCAGGTGGCACCCCGCCTCAAAGAAGCGGGAATTCTGTTTGCAGGATTGGATGTAATCGGCGACTATCTCACCGAAGTCAACGTCACCAGCCCGACCTGCATCCGGGAACTGGACGCTATCTACAACCTCAATATCAGCGCCATGCTGATGGATTGCATAGAGAAAAGAATCAACACATGACGACTGCCGTTCGCCTTGCCGCCCCCCTGCTGGCCATGCTGTTGCTGCTGAGCGCCTGTGACAGGCCCCAGCCGGTCTACAACAGCCGTTTCCTGACATTCGGCACACTAACGGACATCAGCATCGTGGGCGTTACCCACGAACGCGCCATGCGGGCCGTGGAAACCCTGGAAGACGATTTTGCCATCATGAACAAGGCCTGGCATGCCTGGGCACCCGGCCCCCTGACCCGCACCAACAACCTGCTGGCCGAGGGGGTACGCTTCGCCGTGCCCCCTTCCGTACTGACCCTGATGAAAAAGGCCAAGCAGCTCGCCAGGCAGAGCGACAACCTGTTCAATCCTGCCGTGGGCCGCCTGATCAAACTGTGGGGATTCCAGAGCGACACCCTGGAAGATCATCGCCCGCCGGAAAAAGAAGCCATCGAAAAGTTGCTGGCGGCTCATCCCACCATGGACGACATCACCATCGACGGCATCCACGCCCAGTGCAGCAATCCTGCGGTACAGCTGGATTTCGGCGCCATCGGCAAAGGCTATGGCATCGACCTGGCCATCGAACATCTCAAGGAAATGGGCATCCAGAACGCCATCGTCAACAGTGGGGGCGACCTGCGCGCTATCGGCTCCCGCGGCGGCCATCCCTGGCGCATCGCCATCCGCAGCCCTTCCGGTTCGGGCACCCTGGGCTTCCTGTATGTTTCCGGCGACGAAAGCGTCTTCACCTCCGGAAACTACGAACGCAACTATCTTTGGGAAGGAAAGCTCTATCACCACATCATCGATCCACGCACCGGCTACCCGGCGGAAGGCACGCGCTCAGTGACTGTCATCCATGACAACGCCACCGTGGCGGACGCGGCAGCAACCGCCCTGTTCGTGGCCGGCCCGAAAGACTGGCACCGCATCGCCAGGCAAATGGGCATCAAGTACGTGCTGCTTATCGACACCGACAACATCGTGCACATGAATCCCGCCATGAAGAAGCGTGTACAACTGATGGACAGGAACCAGCCTGTGGAAATCTCAGCGCCGCTGACGGATACGGTGACAGCAGACCGCCCATGACCGCCATACGTCAGCAGCATCACAATGAAGCCATGATCACCATGACGGTAATCGCCGTGCTGGTGCATGCCCTGCTGATACTTGGCGTCAGCTTCGAACTGCCACCACCGCCCAAGCCTGCCACCCAGCCCAGCCTGGATGTCATCCTGGTGCCCACGCCCAAGAAACAGCCGGCACCGAAAGAGGCGGATTTCATGGCGCAGCAGAACCAGGAAGGCGGCACCGAAAAGGCCGGCCATGCCCGCCCCAGGGCTATCCCCAGCCAGCCAGCGCTGAAAAAGAGCGAGAAAGCCACTATCGAACAGGTGCGCAGCGGCACACCCGCACCGGAAAAACAGCAGCAGCCCAAGGTGGTGGCGAGCAGGAAAAAGGTGGTGCGCCAGGTGCCGGTAAAAAAGAAAGCCCCCGTCAGAGCCAGGCCGAAGCCCGACATGACCCAGCTGCTTTCCAGCACCCGCCAGGAAATCGCCCGCCTGACTGCCGAACTGGACAGGAACAGCGAATACGCTTCACAGCTCCCACGGCACAAGGCCATCAACGCCAGCACCAGGGAATACCGCTACGCGGCCTATCTGGAGGCCTGGCGCAAAAAGGTGGAACGCGTGGGCAACCTCAACTATCCCGACGAGGCCAAGCGCAAGAAACTGTACGGCGATTTGCTGCTGCATGTCTCGTTGCGCGCCGACGGCTCCGTTCAGCAGATTCGCGTGGTGCGCTCCTCGGGACACAAGATCCTGGACGACGCCGCCGTACGCATCGTGCGCCTGGCGGCGCCCTTCGCCCCTTTCCCGGCAGAGATCCGCAAGGAAGTGGATATCCTGGACATAACCCGCACCTGGCAGTTTCTCAGCAACAACCGGCTGTTTTCCAGCAAATAGGGTGGCCGCCTGATACAATAATCGCCATGAGCGAAGCGTCATCTCTCACGAACCACTTTCTCATCGCCCTGCCCAGCCTGCAGGACCCCAACTTTTCCCGCACCGTCACCTATATTTGCGAACACACAGGCGAAGGCACCATGGGCCTCGTCATCAACCGCCCCAGCGCCCTGCAGCTTACCGATATCCTGCATCACATGGACATCGAGGAAAGACCAGACACGCCATCGGATATGCCCATCTTCATCGGAGGACCGGTGCAGGAAGACCGGGGCTTCCTCCTGCACACCCCGGCTAAGCGCTGGGATTCCACCCTCCTGATCGGTGACGACCTGGCGGTCACCACCTCCCAGGATCTGGTCAGGGCGCTTGCCAGAAACGAAGGCCCGGAAGAGATCCTCTTCGCCCTGGGCTACGCCGGCTGGGGGCCGGGTCAGCTGGAACAGGAACTGCAGCAGGATGCCTGGATATTCGGTCCCGCCTCGAAGGACATCCTGTTTCACACACCTGTGGAAGAGCGCTGGGAAGCTGCCGCCAGGCTGGCGGGCGTGGACGTGAATCTGATCAGCAACATCGGCGGCCATGCCTGAGCCGCACAGCATGACGCTGCTGGGGTTCGACTACGGCACCCGCAAGATCGGTGTCGCCGTGGGACAGGAACTCACCGCCACCGCCACACCGCTGACCGTACTGCACCTGGTGAAGAACAAACCCGACTGGGACCGCATCGCAGGCCTGATCGGGGAATGGCAGCCCGATGCACTGGTGGTCGGCCTGCCCATCGGGCCGGAAGAGAACGAAACCCCCATGACCGTGGCCGCGCGTAAGTTTTCCCGGCAACTGCACGGGCGCTTCGGCCTGCCTGTACACCTGGCCGACGAACGGCTAACATCCCGGGAAGCCTGGAGCCGCATCGGCGGCATCGCCGAGCGCGATGTCACCCGCATCGATTCCATGGCCGCCAAACTCATCCTCGAAACCTGGTTCAGCGCCCATGAACAACAGCAGTAACCGTATCTTCATGCAGCATGACGCCATCCTGGATCTGATCCAGGGCATGGCGCGCCTGACCGAACGCCACCTGCAGGACAGGGAAATAGAAGCGCCCGTGATGATCGGCATCCACACCGGCGGCGTGTGGGTCGCCGAACGCCTGCATGCGCTGCTGCACATCGGACAGCCACTGGGGCAGCTGGACATCAGCTTCTACCGCGACGATTTCACCCGCATCGGCATGAATCCCCAGGTAAAACCCTCTTCCATACCCTTTGCCGTGGACGACCGGCACATCATCCTGGTGGACGACGTCATACAGTCCGGGCGTACCATACGCGCCGCCATGAACGAAATCTTCGACTTCGGCCGTCCGGCCTCCATCACCCTGGTCACTCTCATCGAGCGCAGTGGCCGGGAGCTCCCCATTCAGCCGGACATCATCGGCCTCGAACCGCCCCTGGCCGACGAAGAGCACATCCGCCTGCAGGGACCGGAGCCACTCAACCTGGCGATCAACGGCTCGCGGGTCAACCGGGAAAAGACATGAACGGCGAACCGCAACAGACAGACACACAGGGCAAGCTGCGGCACTTTCTGAGCATCGAGGGCTTCCGCCGGGAACAGCTGGTGCAGATCCTCGATGCCGCAGAATCCTTCGCCATGCTGCCCGGGCGCCAGGTGAAGAAAGTTCCGCTGCTGCGCGGCAAGATCATCACCAACCTGTTCTTCGAGAACAGCACCCGCACCCGCACCACCTTCGAGCTCGCCGCCAAGCTGCTGTCCGCTGACGTGATCAATTTCAACGTGAACGTGTCGGCCACCTCCAAGGGCGAGACCCTGCTGGACACGCTGCGCAACATCGAGGCCATGCACAGCGACATGTTCGTGGTGCGCCACCATGCTTCCGGCGCCGCTCATTTCATCGCGCAACATGTGGCGCCGGGGGTGAGCGTCATCAACGCCGGCGACGGCCGCCATGCCCATCCCACACAGGCCATGCTGGACATGTTCACCATCCGCCGCCACAAGGGGGATTTCACCCCCCTGCGGGTAGCCATCGTCGGTGACATCCAGCATTCCCGGGTGGCCCGTTCCCAGATCATGGCCCTGAACATCCTCGGCGTGTCCGAAGTGCGGGTGGTCGCGCCACGCACCCTGTTGCCTGCCGATGTGCGCACCCTGGGCGTGCATGTCTTCCATGACCTGGAACAGGGCATCGAGGACGTGGACGTCATCATCATGCTGCGCCTGCAGCGCGAGCGCATGGACAACGCCCTGCTGCCGTCGGCCCATGAATACTTCCAGCTCTGGGGCCTGACCCAGGAGCGGCTGCAGCGCGCCAGACCCGATGCCATCGTCATGCACCCCGGCCCCATCAACCGGGGCGTGGAAATAACATCTGAAGTGGCAGACGGCCCCCAGTCGGTGATCCTGCAGCAGGTCAGCTATGGCATCGCCGTGCGCATGGCCGTCATGTCCATGGCCATGGGGAACCGCAGCGGAGATCAGGGCACATGAACACTTCCAGCATTCACATCCGGGGGGGCCGCCTCATCGACCCCGCCAACGGCATCGACGCCGAAAAGGATATTTTCATCACAAACGGCCTGGTCGCAGGCGTGGGAGAGAAGCCGGGCGGCTTCGAGGCAAAAGAAACCATCGACGCCAGCGGCAAGATCGTCTGTCCCGGCATCATCGACCTGGGCGTGCACCTGCGTGAACCCGGCGAGGAACACAAGGGCACCATCTGCAGCGAGGCGGAGGCCGCCGCTCGGGGCGGGATCACCACGCTCATCTGCATGCCCAACACGCGCCCGGTCATCGACACGCCCGCTGTGTGGGAGCTGATCCGGCGCCGGGCCAAGGCCTGCGGCAGCGCCAGGGTACTGGCCATCGGCGCGCTGACGAAGAACCTGGAAGGCGAGCAGCTGGCGGAAATGGGCGCACTGCAGCAGGCCGGCTGTATCGCCGTGAGCAACACGCGCAGGCGCATGGGCAACACCCTGGTGACCCGTCACGCCATGGAGTACGCCCGCACCTTCGATCTGCCGGTCATCCTGTGCAGCGAAGACCCCCATCTCAAGGCCGACGGCTGTATGCACGAAGGCAGTGTCGCCAGCCGCCTGGGGCTGCCCGGCATTCCCTCGGCGGCCGAGACCGTAGCCGTAGCCCGGGATCTGGCGCTGACCGAACACACCGACAGCCGCAGCCATTTCCATACCCTGTCCACCGGCCGCGCCATCGAGATGATCCGCCAGGCAAAGCGGGGCGGCGCACGGCTGTCCGCCGACGTGGCCATCCACCAGCTGTTTCTTCTCGATACGGACGTGGATGGCTTTCATGCCACCTGCCATGTGGACCCGCCCTTCCGCACCCAGACCGACCGGGACATCCTGCGCCAGGCCGTGGCCAGCGGCGATATCGAGGTGATCTGCTCCGACCACCAGCCCCATGAGGCGGACGCCAAGACCGAACCCTTTCCCCTCACGGCGCCGGGCATTTCGGGCCTGGAAACCCTGTTGCCCCTGAGCCTCAAGCTGGTGGAAGACGGCATTCTCGACCTGCCGACCGTCATCGCCCGGCTGACCTGGGGGCCGGCACAGGCGCTGGGGCTGCCCCAGGGACGGCTGGACAGTGGCCGCAGCGCGGATATCTGCATCTTCGACCCTGATGAAATCTGGACACTGGATCCGGAGGGCATGCACAGCAGCGGCCGGAACACCCCCTTTGCCGGCTGGGAATTCCGCGGCAGAGTCACACATACCCTGTTTGAAGGGCGTACCACCTGGAGATCGGCCTCATGAAGCACCCGACACAGCGCGACAGCATCTTCCTGGAAGACGCCAGGATCCTCGAACATCATGCCTATCCCGGTGACCAGCACATCCTGCGTCTCGAGTCACCGCGTTGCGCGGCCAGCGCCAGGCCCGGCCAGTTCGTTCACCTCACGGTGGATCCCCAGCGCCCCATGCGGCGCCCCATTTCCATCATGCGGGCCTCGGCGGAAGAAGGCTGGATCGACCTGCTCTACAAGCAGGTGGGGGAAGGAACCAGCCTGCTGGCCGCCCGTACCACGGGCGAATTTCTCAGCAGCCTCGGCCCCATCGGCACACCTTTCGAGATCCGGGAAAAACGCCCCCTGCTCATCGGTGGCGGTGTGGGCATGCCACCGATGATCTTCGTGGCGGAAAGCCTGAAGGGCAGCGAGCACCAGCCTGTGGTCATACTGGGTTCGGAAGTGCCCTTTCCGTTCAACCCCCATCCCTCACAGATCCTGCTGCCGGGAGTGCCCGACGGCGTCATCGCCACCATGCCCCTGCTGGATGACTGGAACATTCCCTGCCGCCTGGCCAGCCAGCAGGACATGGCCGGCGTGCACCAGGGCTATGTCACCGACCTGGCAAGACACTGGCTGAACAGCCTTGATGAACAGGCACGCAACGAAGTCGGGCTCTACGCCTGTGGCCCTCACCCCATGCTGGAGGCCGTGGTCAGTCTGGCGCGGGAATTTGCTCTGCCGGTGCAGGTCTCCCTGGAAGAGTTCATGGCATGTGGCGTGGGTGGCTGCGCCGGCTGCAGCGTCGAGGTGCAGACAGAAAACGGCCCGGCCATGCAGCGGGTGTGCGTGGACGGGCCTGTGTTCGACGGCTACCGGGTGTTCTGAACACCCGGCGTTTGCGGCTGCTGCATTCAGACCTCAATAGTCGTCCACCAGCATGGCAGCATCCAGATCCCGGGCACGTGTTCCGGGGGTATTGTCGCCCAGCTTGATCATGAGGCGCACCTCGTTGGCGGAATCGGCGTGCTTGAGTGCATCTTCCTCGGTAATCTCACCTTCCAGATAGAGTTCGTACAAAGCCTGGTCGAAAGTGATCATGCCGTGTTCCCTGGAGCGTTTCATCAGTTCCTTGAGCTCATGAACCTTGCCTTTGAGAATCAGGTCGGATGCAAGCGGCGTATTCAGCAGCACCTCGATGGCGGCCCGGCGACCCACACCATCGGCACGGGGAATCAGTTGCTGGGCGAGGATACCCTTGAGGTTCAGTGACAAATCCATGAGCGCCTGGGTCATGCGCTCTTCCGGGAAGAAGTGCAGTATCCGTTCCAGAGCCTGGTTGGCGTTGTTGGCGTGGAGGGTGGACAGCACCAGGTGACCGGTTTCGGCGAAGGTCAGGGCGTGCTCCATGACCTCCCGGGTACGGATCTCACCGATCAGAATCACGTCCGGCGCCTGACGCAGGGTGTTCTTCAGCGCCACTTCATAAGATTCCGTATCGATCCCCACTTCCCGCTGGGCGACGATGCAGCCCTGATGCTGGTGCAGGAATTCGATGGGATCCTCGATACAGATGATGTGGCCGTCACTGTGCTGGTTGCGATACCCCAGCATGGCGGCAAGCGATGTGGATTTACCGGTGCCGGTAGCACCCACAAAAATGATCAGGCCGCGCTTGACCATCGCCAGTTTCTCGATGATCGGCGGCAGCTGAAGCTCCTCGAAGCTGGGAATGCTGGTTTCGATACGGCGCAGCACCATGGCCACGGCATCCCGCTGCACAAAGGCGCTGACCCGGAAACGCCCGATGCCCTCGGCGCTGACGCCAAAGTTGCATTCCTTGGTGTGCTTGAATTCCTCGCGCTGCTCCGGGCTCATCAGCCCGAAAGCCAGCTCCCGCGTCTGATCGGCACTCAGCGCCGTCTTGGCGATGGGCTTGATGTGGCCGTCCACCTTCAGGCAGGGCGGGCGTCCCACGGTGATGAACAGGTCTGATGCCTTCTTGTCGGCCATCAGGCGAAGTATGTCATTGAATTCCATTTAGAAACCTCTGGGTAAATAGCATCGTTCTGGCCGGTAGCCGCCCTGCATCAGACGAACGCTTCCTTGTTCTGGGCGCGGGAACGGGCATCCTGCCGGGTAATCAGGCCCTTCTGCAACAGCTCCTTGAGGTGCTGATCCAGAGTCTGCATGCCCACGGCCTGTCCTGTCTGAATCGCGGAATACATCTGCGCCACCTTGTCCTCACGAATTAGGTTACGGATGGCCGGTGTGCCGATCATGATTTCCCATGCCGCCGTACGGCCGCCACCAACTTTTTTCAGCAGGGTCTGGGCGATAACTGCGCGCAGGGATTCCGAGAGCATGGAACGCACCATGGATTTCTCCCCCGCCGGGAACACGTCCACGATCCGGTCGATGGTCTTGGCGGCGGAGCTGGTGTGCAGGGTACCGAACACCAGGTGGCCGGTCTCGGCCGCCGTCAGCGCCAGGCGGATGGTTTCCAGATCCCGCAGCTCGCCCACCAGTATGATGTCCGGGTCTTCCCGCAGGGCGGAACGCAAGGCTTCCGAGAAACCCAGGGTATCCCGGTGCACTTCCCGCTGGTTGATCAGGCATTTCTTGCTCTGGTGCACGAATTCGATGGGGTCCTCGATGGTGAGTACATGACCGTATTCGTTGTCGTTGATGTAGTCGATCATGGCCGCCAGGGTGGTGGATTTACCGGAGCCGGTAGGCCCGGTCACCAGCACGATACCGCGGGGATTTTCGCAGATGGTCTTGAAGGTAGAGGGACACTGCAGGTCATCGAGCGTCAGTACCTTGGAGGGAATGGTCCGGAAAACAGCGGCCGCACCCCGATCCTGGTTGAAGGCATTGACCCGGAAACGCGCCAGACCGGGTATTTCGAAGGAGAAATCCACCTCAAGAAATTCTTCATAGTCGCGACGCTGCTTGTCGTTCATGATGTCGTACACAAGACCGTGCACGGTCTTGTGATCCAGCGCCGGTACGTTGACACGCCGGATATCGCCATCCACCCGTATCATGGGAGGCAATCCCGCTGACAAATGTAAATCCGAAGCGTTGTGCTTGACGCTGAATGCAAGCAGTTCTGTAATGTCCATGAAATCCCTCTTTTTTTCCGGGAAGAAAACTGCCGGATGCACTCAGGTAAAGACCTGCGCCGCCCGACATCGCCCCCCGATGTTCGATGCAATCACAATAGCTTTATATTAACCTGTCGACAATATAGGCGATACTCAGGGCTTCAAGCCTGCCTCGGAACAAGGCATCGCTTGCGGCCAATGGTTGTTCCATTGGCAAAAGCGATAACGCCGGGCCGGTGCAGGCTTGAAGCCCCAACCAATTGATATTTAGAGGCAGGCCATGATGCACTGTCCGCCAGACTGCGTTACCAGCTCTTGCTGTAGAATGACTACAGCGGCGATCTGATGCCTTGCTGGCAAACAGTGCATCATGGCTGAGCGTCATCTATATTGTCACCAGGTTAATAATAGTACAGACCCAAACGATCCCATAAGGTATTTTTCAGGTTGCCATGAGCAAACTGCAACAAAGATTATCACAGGTGCAAGCACAGATTAGGCGCTTTGCCTTATCTTGTGACAGAGATCCAACCGGCGTACGACTCATTGCTGTAAGCAAGACCCGCCCGGCCAGCGATATCCGCGAGGTCTGGAAGGCAGGACAGAAGGCGTTTGCCGAAAACTACCTGCAGGATGCCCTGCAGAAAATCCCCGTCCTGCACGATTGCGATATCGAATGGCATTTCATCGGCCGCATCCAGTCCAACAAGACCCGGCCCATTGCAGAGAACTTCGCCTGGGTGCATACCCTGAGCAGCCTGAAACACGGCCGGCGGCTCAGCGAACAGCGTCCGGAAGGGCTGCCACCCATCAACATTTGCGTGCAGCTGAATCTCACCGGCGAAGCCAGCAAAAGCGGTATATCCGCAGACGAACTGGCGCCCCTGCTTGAAAAACTGGCGGATCTGCCCCATCTGCGGCTGAGGGGGCTGATGACCATGCCCCCCGCATCAGCAACCACGGCGGAGCAGCACGAAGTGTTTTCTCGATTGCATGGGTTGCTGACAGAAATGAACCGGCAGGGCCATGGACTGGACAGCCTTTCCATGGGGATGTCGGGAGATATGCAGGCAGCCATCTGTGAAGGCGCTACAATGGTGCGCATTGGCACTGCGATATTCGGACCGAGAACACAGCAATGAAGACAAAGACTCTGGCATTCATCGGCGGCGGCAATATGGCCAGCGCCCTGATCAAGGGACTGATCGAAGACGGCACCCCCCCCCAGAACATCCTGGTGGCCGAACCCGATGATCAGCGCCGGGAACAGCTCGCCGCCAGCTTCGGTGTGCGTACCGTGGATGACAACAGCCTGGCCGCAAACGAGGCGGATATTCTCATCCTCGCCGTCAAGCCCCAGGTACTGAAAGCGGTAGCGACTGCCCTGGCGCCCGCACTGAAGCGGAAAAAACCACTGTGCCTGTCCATCGCCGCCGGCATCCGGCACGCCAGTCTGCAGGCATGGCTGGGTGAAGACATCCCCCTGGTGCGCGTGATGCCCAATACCCCCGCCATGCTGGGAGCCGGCGCCAGTGGACTGTATGCGCCAGCCAGCGTCGGCGACGACCAGCGCAGTGAGGCCGAGCACATCATGCGCGCCACGGGCATCGCCGTGTGGCTGGACGATGAAAGTCAGATGGACGCGCTCACCGCCGTATCGGGCAGTGGTCCCGCCTATTTTTTCCTGTTCATGGAAGCCATGGAAAACAGTGCGCGCAAACTGGGGCTGCCCGACAAGACTGCCCACCTGCTGGTGCTGCAGACCGCCCTGGGCGCCGCGCGCATGGCCATGGAGAGCGCCACCGAACTGGAAGACCTGCGCAGGAGCGTCACCTCTCCCGGCGGCACCACGGAAAAGGCCCTGGACAGCTTTAGGGAACATGAGCTGGAAAAGCTGGTCGACAAGGCGCTGACCGCCGCGCGGGACAGGTCCATCGAAATGTCCACCGCGATGGGAGAAGACTGATGGGAACAAGCTACGCCACCAACCCACTGATTTTCATCCTGCAGTTTGTATTCGAAGCCTACATACTTGTCGTGCTGTTGCGCTTTTTCCTGCAAGTAACCCGCGCCGATTTCTACAATCCCCTGTCCCAGTTCATCGTCAAGGTCACCTCCCCCGTGCTGGTGCCCCTGCGCCGCATGATTCCCAGCATGGGCGGCATGGATGTGGCCGCACTGATACTGGCCTGGGCACTCAAGGCGGT
This sequence comes from Thiolapillus brandeum, assembly GCA_011051425.1. Classification (GTDB taxonomy): domain Bacteria; phylum Pseudomonadota; class Gammaproteobacteria; order Chromatiales; family Chromatiaceae; genus Thiolapillus; species Thiolapillus brandeum_A. The sequence continues at coordinate 19,605 of DRLF01000332.1, forward strand.
GGAACTGCTGCTGGTCGTACTGATCTCCACCGGCGCCTTTTCTCCCGGCTATGCCATCCTTGGCGCCATCCCGGGCCTGGTCGGGCTCACCATCAATATCTTTCTCTATGCAATTATCATTCAGGCCATACTCAGCTGGGTCAATCCGGGCACCTACAACCCCGCCGCCAGCCTGCTCTATTCCCTGACCGCTCCTGTCCTGCGGCCTGTACAGCGCTTCATTCCACCCATTGGCGGCATCGATCTCTCTCCCATGGTCGCCATACTGGGGCTGATCGTGCTGAAAATGCTCATCCTGCCCCCGCTGAACCAGCTGGTGGCAGCACTCATCTCATAGCACTGTGAGCTGGTACCGGCTGGACGGGGAGGATCTTCTTCTGTTCCTGAAGATCCAGCCTCGCGCGGGCAAGGATGCTTTCGGCGAGATCATGGAAGATTCACGCAAGCTGCGCATCAAGGCGCCGCCGGTGGACGGCAAGGCCAATGCCCACCTCATCAAATACCTCGCCAAGACATTCAGGGTAACCAGGAAGCAGGTCATTATCGAATCCGGCCTCGGCAGCAAGCGAAAACGGATACGCATCAGGGACTGCGGCGGCTTACCGGAAGACTTGCTCACAAGATGAAAAGTTTGAGCCGTCGGCAGATGCGGTTTGCAGGGCGTAAGAGTACAGCGTATTGCGCGGTATTACTGCAAAGGGCGCGAACAGGTCTGCCGCCCCCTACACCAACAGAAAATTCCATGTAGAATAGCGCCACCCGGCACTATCACACACAGCAAGCGATCAAAATGAAAGAAAACCAGCCCGTTCCTGTCTATCCCGTGCAATACATCCCCAACACCGAGGATGAAATCAGCCTGGTGGATATTTGGCTGACCTTCAGGAAGCACCGCAAGCTGTTTTTCAAGGTGGCCATCGGCGTTACCCTGCTGGGACTGATCGTCGCACTGATAATGCCAAAGTCTTACGACCTGCGTACTTCCATAGAGATCGGTACCGCCATTCGCGGGGACACACCCACCCCCATCGAAGCACCGGAAACGGTCAAGGCCAAGCTTGAAAACTCCCTGATACCCATGGTCATCCACCAGCTGAACAGTGCTGAAGACGACACCATAGAATACAAGATCAGCACGACCATCCCCAAGAAAAGTGCCCTGATCGTGCTGACGAGCAAGATGACCACAGACGAGGAAGCGCAATACAAGAAACTGCACAACATGGTGATCGAGGCAATTACCAAGGATCATGCAAGAATCATCAACGTTCTGAAGAAGAACCTGCAAACCGAACTGTCGCTGGCCCGCATCCTGCTGGATGAACTGATCGACCCCGCCACCCTCGCTGCGCTGATCAAGGAACAGGAAAAAGCGCTGGAAGAAGCCCGCGCCAATCTCGAGGCGCTCAGCAAGCCTGAAATCTTCGGCGTGGAAATCAAGGCGGAAGAAAACAAGATCCAGGGCGAGAAAAACAAGCTGGCCTCACTCAAAGACCAGGCGATCATCCTGAACGAAAAGCTGCAAAAAACCGCC
>DRLF01000333.1 GCA_011051425.1 Thiolapillus brandeum
AATCTGTTCTGGCTTTCGACCTGTCTGGTAAAAAAATCGAAAATGGCACCAAGGATGATTCCATTTTTTACCTGGCGAGAAAGCACGCGACGAAAGAAGGTTAAGGCCGGTTTATCACGGGTTTCTGCTCCGTTTATTTCAGGGCAGAAACAAAGGAACTTACCTCCTCACGGTATTCTTCGATGATCTGCGGTACATTTTCCGAGTTGATGTTCAATGCCTGGCAGGCGGGAATCCGGTCGTAGTCCGTTTCTTCTGTGGCGGTGTTGTTGGCTTCCCTGGCAAGCAGAATGGCGCAAATCAGTATGTCACGCAGCTCGTCGATATCTTCGTCCCTTGCCAGTTCGATTTCATCCTGTCTTTCAATTGCCGTGGATATGCTCTCGGGAAAACCCCAGTTCTCGACCAGTACCTGGCTGATGCCCGGTCCCATCTGTTTGAGCGTGTCATTGGATACCAGATCGGGGAAATCCCCCGCCATGGAAAGGATGTAGTAGGTGCCGATATTGTGTAACAGGCCCGCCAGCATGGCATTGTGCTTTTCCTCGCGCAGACCGGCCCTAATGGCGAGCAAATAGCTGTAGGCGGCGACCTTGACGGACTCCATGCGGGTTTTGTTGAGCAGATATTCCAGGCTGGAACCCTTGGGCGCTTTGAACACGTCCTTGGTGGCGAGCGTGACCGTGGCGCTGTTTACCGCCGACAGACCCAGCCGGGAAACGGCAATATTCAGATCCGTCACCTTTATGCCGGAGCGGTTGAGCAGTGCGGAATTGGCGAGCAGCAATATGCGTACGCACAGATCAGGCGCAGCCACGACGATTCGGCTGACGTCCTGCAGGGACACGTCCGGGTCGTGAATGGTTCGTATGATGCGGGCATAGATGTCGGGAAAAGGCGGCAAATCGATCTCACGAGATGCAAGTTTTCTGGTCAGGTCCTGGAGAAAACATAATTCTCTTTCCTGCAAATTTTGGTCCACATGCTGTTGTTGCATTCTTGGCGGTCCTTATGAATAAACGACATCTTACTGTTCGACCGGAACGCCAGAATCTTAACCCGGAAATTGCACCAGGCCGCTGGATTAATTCGATAACTCAATAAAATACAATGGGTTATGCTTATATTGGCGAATTACAAAGTGTTATCAAGCCACGCTCTGTGGTTTTTCCCTGGATCTTCTCGTCCAGCTTGCCCAAACAGCCTCAAGCCATTGAACAACAATGCCTTTCATCTGTTAGAACAATCTGAACAATAGTCTCTCAGGGAAAATTCTACATCCTGGTGCAATTTCCGGGTTAAATCCGATTTGTTAACAGTTGTGTGTCTTGCTGTCGCGGTTCTTCGCTGGCGGTCTGCTAATGTGGACAGCGATTGACTGGGGTCAATACTTTTTAATTAGACTAAATCTATAATTAACCTATCTCGTTACAGGGTAATTGTAGGGAGAAGGTGGGTAGATAGCCCGGTGTACCCGGTGACCGTCATGCCTGATAGTAATAATGATCCTTAGGGAAACTCTGAACATTCGTATCGTCAGTTTCTGCGATGCGGACTTGTTGCTCAGAGCGTCCTCAGCAGCATATAGGTGGTAAAAAATGAAGAACAGCAGTAATGTCATTTCGATGTTGGCGGCCGGTGTAGGGCTGTTATCCGCATCTGTGGGGGCGCAAGAGCCCATACAGGTGCTCCAGCCCGTTCAGAACGTCAACCTTGCGCAGGTAGAACTGGGCAAGAAGTTGTATTTCGATCCCCGGTTGTCCAAGTCGGGCTTTATCTCGTGTAACTCCTGTCACAACCTCAGTATGGGCGGGACGGACAATCTCAAGACATCCATCGGGCACAAATGGGCGCAGGGTCCGATCAATGCACCCACCGTGCTCAATTCCAGCCTGAACCTGGCGCAGTTCTGGGATGGTCGGGCCAAGGACCTGAAAGAGCAGGCGGGCGGGCCAATCGCAAATCCCGGTGAGATGGCGTCGAATCATACGCTCGCCGTGGATGTGCTGAAGTCGATTCCCGGCTACGTACGTGAATTCAAACTGGTGTTTGGAACCGGCAAGGTGACAATCGATGAAGTCACGCAAGCCATTGCCGAATTTGAGAAAACCCTGGTAACCCCCAATTCGCGATTCGACCAGTGGCTGCTGGGAAAGAAGGATGTCCTGACTAGGAAAGAACTGGCAGGATACGAGCTGTTCAAGAGCAGTGGCTGTTCGGGGTGCCACAATGGTCCGGCGGTGGGTGGCAATTCCTTCCAGAAGATGGGGCTGGTAGAGCCATACAAGACCAGCAGCAAGGCGGAAGGGCTGGTGGCGGTCAGCGGAAAGGATGCGGATCGCTTCAAGTTCAAGGTGCCCACATTGCGCAATGTGGAACTGACCTATCCGTATTTCCACGATGGCGAGGCTGAAACCCTGACGGAGGCCGTGGACATCATGGGGCGTCTGCAACTTGGCCGCAAGTTCAGCGAAGCGGAAAATGCGCAGATCGTTGCTTTCCTCAAGACACTGACGGGTGAGCAGCCTTCATTCCAGCTGCCGATCCTTCCCCCGTCAACGGAGGCAACTCCCAGACCCAAACCTTTCGAGTAACCGCACCACAGGTTGAGGATGCTCCGACAGGGACCGGAGCATCCTGTTCAGTTCAGGGATTATTTCCCCCCTTTACAGGTGTCAAGATCCTTCAACACGCCGTTTTCTATGCTGTAAATCCAGCCGTGAACGGTAAGCTCTTTGCCCTGCTTCCAGGTGTTTTGCACAATGGTGGTGTTGCAGATGTTCCTCACCTGTTCTTTCACATTGAGCTCACAGAGCAAATCCAGCTGTTGCTTATGGTCGAGGCCTTCGAATTCATGGGCGTTGAAGCGAATGACATCCTTGACGTGCCGCAGCCAGTTGTCGATGAGTCCGTGCTCCTGATTCTCCAGTGCGGCCTTGATTCCGCCGCAGCCATAATGCCCGCACACGATAATGTGTTTGACCCTTAGGATTTCCACAGCGAACTGTATGACGGACAGGCAGTTCAGGTCGGTATGCACGACGACATTGGCGATGTTGCGGTGTACGAATACCTCGCCGGGCTGCAGATCGATGATCTGATTGGCAGGCACGCGACTGTCCGAGCAGCCGATCCACAGATACTCCGGTGCCTGCTGCTTGGACAGCTTGCTGAAGAAGTCCGGATCCTTTTCCTTGATGGAATTGGCCCAGACCCTGTTGTTCTCTATCAGATGTTCCAGTGTGTTCAAGGGCTGGTTCAAACCTCGTGTTTGTCGATGTTCATGGGATTCTGGGATGTATCGGTAACCTGGTCTGAGTGTACCAGAGCTGTCAGCACATGATCTTCCCATCGACCTGAAATCTTGAGATAGGATTTGGCGTAGCCTTCCCGTTCGAAACCAAGCCGTTGCAGCAGCCTGGCGCTGCGCTCGTTGCATGGCAGGTGGTTTGCCATGATGCGGTGCAGGCCCAGATCCTGAAAAGCAAAGCGGATACCGGCTTCGAGTATCTCTGTCATGAGTCCTTTCCCCTCGTGTTTCCTGGCGATGGAATAACCGAGATTGCAGGCCTGGAAGGGACCATAGACGACATTGGTGATATTGCAGATGCCCAGGACTTCGCTGTGTGCGTGATCGAATGCGGCAAACCTGAAGCCGGTATTGTCCGCGACCAGTTCCAGGTTATCGCGCAGCAGTTTTTCCCAGTGGGCCAATGTATAAAATGCGGGAGTTCTTTCCGGCTCCCAGGGACTCAGATGTTCCCTGTTCTCCAGGTAATAGCCGAGCATGAGAGCGGCATCGTCCGGACCCGGAATTTTCAGGATAGTGCGGTCTGTCTGCAGCGTTGGCGTGTCGTTCATGATGTGCTTCACCTGCTGGACTATTCCTGCTTGCCGTACAGGCTGGCATACAGGCCGTCTTCTTCGATAAGCTCGGCGTGGCTGCCCTGTTCGACAATGCGCCCGTCTTCGAATACCAGCACCCGGTCGGCCTGTTTCACCGCGCTGAGACGATGGGCAATGATCAGGGTGGTACGTTTCTGCAGGAATTCCGCCAAGCGCTGGTGCAGGCGGGTTTCCGTGTCGGTATCCAGGGCAGAGGTGGCCTCGTCCAGGATGACCACCTTGGGTTTGCTGAGTATCATGCGCGCCACCGCCAGGCGCTGGCGCTGGCCACCTGAAAGCCGTATGCCGTCTCTCCCGATGCGGGTTTCGAGCTGCTCCGGCAACGCTTCGACAACGGCTTTCAGCTGGGCGATGTCCAAGGCCTGCCAGATATCCTCGTCGCTGATGCCGGCGCCCAGGGTGATGTTCATGCGCACCGTATCGTTGAGCAGCGCGGGGTGCTGCAGCACCGTTGCCACGTTGTCGCGCACAACGTCCAAGCCGATCCGGTTCACGGGCACTTCATCGAAGCAGACACAACCGTGCCTGGGCAGATACAGTCCCAGTACGATTTTTACCAGGGTGCTTTTGCCGCCACCGCTGGCGCCCACCAGGGCGACTTTTTCGCCGGCAGCGATGTTCAGGTTCACGTCCCGCAGAATGGGCGGGCCTTCGCCATAGGAAAAGCCGATGTCGCGCATCTGAATGGATACGGTTTCCCGTCCGGCAAAAGGATCCTGTTCATGGGGATAGTTCGGTTCCAGCTTTACATCCACCAGTTCGTTGATGCGCCCCAGGGCAGCGCGGGCGGCGTGATAGGCGTACTGGATGTTCAGCAGTTCCTGCACCGGTCCCATCATGAACCACAGGTAGGCGAATACGGCCAGCATCTCGCCGATGCTCAGATCGGAATAGAGCACCATGAACATGCTGACGGTGCGGAATACATCGAAGCCGAACAGGAATACCATGAACGACAGGCGCGTGGCCGCATCGCTCTTCCAGGCGAAACTGGCGGAACTGCTGCGGATACGGTCCGCCTTGTCGATGATACGCCGGATATAGTGGCGTTCGCGGTTGCTGGCGCGGATCTGCTCGATGGCGTCCAGGGTTTCCGCCAGTGCTTCCTGAAAGGCCTGGTAGGCACGGTTCTCACGGCCCTTGAGCTCCTTGACCTTGCGCCCGAACAGGGTGGTCACGTACACCACCAGGGGATTGAGCAAAAGGATGAACAGCGCCAGTTGCCAGTGCATCCACAGCAGTACCCCTGCCGTGCCGATGACCGTGAGCAGGGCGACAATGAACTTGCTGGTCGAATGGCTGACGAACTGGTCCACGGCATCCAGATCCGTGACCAGGTGGGACGCCACAGTGGAACTGCCCAGCACCTCGTATTCCGCCATGGAAAAGTGCTGCAGCCGCTGCAGCAGATCCCGGCGGATGCGGAAGATCACGTCTTTGGAGATACGGGTGAACTCACGTACCTGCCAGACGCTGAAAATCAGCGCCAGTACACGCAGGATCAGGGTCAGAAACAGCACCGCCAGAATGTAGAGAGCGGGTCCCTGCCAGCTTTCCGGAAACAGCCGGTGGCTCCAGCCGACCAGGGTGCCGGGTTTGTTCAGCAACACTTCGTCCACCAGCAGGGGCATCAGCAGGGGAACAGGCACGGATACCAGCGCACCGAGGATGGCAATGATATTGGCGGTGATCAGTTCCCTGCGGTGAGAGAGCACCATGCGTACCATTTCACCCCAGGAATAGGGTGTAGAACGCACGGCAGGGACTGCTGAGGGGTTATTCATCGGGTGATTCTATCAACTTTTGCTAAAATACTGACTTTCGATTGACACGCAGGCACCGGCAGGGCCAGGAAGAACGCAGCACATGCGCACATTGGTTTTTCTGTTTCTCATTGGCGTAGCCGTGGCGGCGCCGGCAGCCGTGGAGCTGCAGGGCAGTTTCACCCAGGGCGGGGTGGTTTTTGGCAAGACGGAACCCGGCGCACATGTGTTTCAGGATGGTGAAGAGCTGCCGGTATCTCCACAGGGCGATTTTGTCATCGGTTTCTCCCGTGAGGCCAAAGAGCGTTCTGAACTGGTCATCGAGCTGCCGGATGGCGGCAGGGAACGGCGGGAGCTGAAGGTATCCGGGCGAGACTATGACATACAGCGTATCGATGGCCTGCCCGAGCGCAAGGTAACCCCGAAAGAAGAAGATCAGGCCCGTATCCGGGCCGATCAGGCGGCGGTAAAGAAGGCGCGTGCCAGGCTGGATCAGAGAATTGACTTTTTACAAGGTTTTATGTGGCCCGCAAGGGGTAGAATAACCGGCGTTTATGGCAGTCAGCGCATACTCAACGGCAAACCCAAATGGCCTCACTACGGTGTGGACATCGCCGGACCGGTGGGTAAGCCGGTGCGCGCGCCCGCCGCGGGCATCGTCACCCTGGTTCATCCGGACATGTTTTATTCCGGTGCCACCCTGATCATGGATCACGGACATGGGTTATCATCTACTTTTCTGCATTTGCACAAGATCCTTGTTCGTGAGGGGCAGCGGGTGGAAAAAGGCCAGATCGTGGCTCAGATGGGCGCCAGTGGCCGGGTGACCGGTCCGCATCTGGACTGGCGCATGAATTTACGCGGTAAACGGGTGGATCCACAGCTCCTGGTGGGTCCGATGAAATCTGAATAGAACCGGAAAACATGATGAACAAGACCCTGATAGCTTCTCTGTTGGTGCTGGCCTCCCAGCTCGTGATGGCCGATGATCTGCTGGAAGTCTACAAGATGGCCGTGGAGAAAGACCCGGTACTCCGGGAAGCTGCCGCCGTGCGCGAATCGCGTCGCGAATCACGCCCCCTGGCGCTGTCGCAACTGCTGCCCAATGTCAGTGTCAGCGGCGATATGAACTACAACAATACCAAGACACATTCCCTGGGTGACGAAAGCTTCGGTACCAGCAGTCTGGGCATCAATCTGCTGCAGCCGATCTATCGCCGTGACCGCTTCATCCGCCTCGAACAGGCCGACTGGCAACTGGAACTGGCGGATGCCGAATACCGCGCCAAGGAACAGGACCTGATGCTGCGGGTGGCGACGGCCTATTTCAATATTCTGTCTGCCCAGGAAGGCGTGACTTTCGTACAGGCTGACAAGAAAGCCATTGCACGCCAGCTCGAACAGGCCAAGCAGCGTTTCGAAGTGGGCCTGATTGCCATTACCGGCGTGCACGAGGCCCAGGCGCGCTATGACCAGGCGGTCACCGACGAGATCGTGGCGCAGAATGAACTGGACAATGCCTGGGAAGACCTGCGTCAGATTCTGGGTGTGCGCCCCGAGAAGCTGGCCCAGCTCAAAGCAAAGCTCGCACTGGAGCCACCGGTTCCCGCAGCCATCGATGAGTGGAGTGCTTTCGGCCTGGAGAACAACCCCGCCGTGAAGGTGGCCTCCGATGCCACGCAGATCGCCCAGCGGGAGATCGAGGTGCAGAATTCCGGTCACTATCCCAGTCTCGATCTGGTGGGGCGTTACAGCACCTTCGGCACCAACCAGGACAACCGTTTCGATGTGGACAACGGCAATGTGGGTCTGCAGCTGAATATTCCACTGTATGCCGGCGGTGGTGTGACCGCCGCCACACGCCAGGCGAGAGCAGATCTCATTGCTGCACAGGAACGTCTCGATCAGGCCCGCCGTTCCACGGACAAGGCCGTGCGCAATGCCTATCGTGGCGTACAGGCCAGCATCAGCGCTGTCAGGGCGCTGGAAGCCGCCATCGTGTCCACAAAGAGTGCGCTGGAGGCCACTACTGCAGGTTTCGAAGTTGGCACCCGCACCCTGGTGGACGTGCTGAACTCCCAGCGGGACTACTACCGTTCGCGGCGGGACTATGCCCGGGCACGCTATGTGTACCTGGTGAACATGCTGCGCCTGCGTCAGGCGGCCGGCGTGCTGGCGGTCGAGGATATCGAGAAGGTCAATACCCTGCTGGTGGAAAAATAATGTCCGGTAACAGTATCGGAAAGCTTTTCACCGTTACCAGTTTCGGCGAGAGCCATGGTCTGGCCATCGGCTGTATCGTGGACGGCTGTCCACCCGGTATGGAATTGAGCGAAGCCGATCTGCAACCCGACCTGGAACGCCGCCGGCCGGGCAAGACCCGCCACACCACCCAGCGCCGGGAGATGGACGAGGTGCAGATCCTTTCCGGAGTGTTCGAGGGCAAGACCACAGGCACGCCCATCGGCCTGCTCATTCACAATACCGATCAGCGCTCCAAGGACTACTCGGATATCGCTGCCAGCTTTCGGCCCGGTCACGCGGACTATACCTACCTGCAGAAATACGGTATCCGCGACTATCGCGGCGGAGGCCGTTCCTCGGCGCGGGAAACCGCCATGCGCGTGGCTGCGGGTGCCATTGCCAAGAAATACCTGCGCGAGCGCTACAGCGTCAACGTGCGGGGTTATCTGTCCGCTCTGGGAGAAAATCGTCCCGGGGCTTTTTCCTGGGCTGGCGTTGAAGACAATCCCTTCTTCTGGCCGGATGCCGGCCAGATCGATACGCTGGAAACCTACATGGATGCCCTGCGCAAGGAAGGCAACTCCGTGGGGGCGGAAGTGACCGTGGTGGCTGAAGGGGCGCCGCCGGGCTGGGGTGAGCCAGTGTTCGACCGGCTGGACGCAGATATTGCCCATGCGCTCATGGGCATCAATGCCGCCAAGGGCGTAGAGATTGGCGCAGGCTTTCGATCCGTTGCGCAGAAAGGTACCGAACACCGTGACGAGATGACACCCGAAGGTTTTCTCGGCAACAATGCCGGCGGCGTACTCGGCGGCATCTCTTCCGGCCAGGACATCGTTGCCAGAGTCGCTTTCAAGCCAACTTCCAGCATCCGGCTGGGCGGCAGAACCATCGACACTCACGGAAAAGCCAGCGAAGTGATCACCAGGGGGCGCCACGATCCCTGTGTGGGCATTCGCGCGGTGCCCATCGCCGAAGCCATGCTGGCCATCGTGCTGCTGGATCATGCGCTCAGACACCGTGCCCAGAACGGGGATGTGACACCACCGGTACCGGTCGTTCCCGCCACTCCCTGATATCGCCTGATGCCTTACTGGCGGCTGTCGGCCTTTTACTTTTTCTACTTTGCCGCCCTGGGTACCCTGATGCCCTACTGGGGACTGTACCTGCAGTCCCTGGGGTTCGATGCCTTTGCCATCGGTTCCCTCATGTCCATTCTCATGGCGACCAAGATTGTCGCACCCAACGTCTGGGGCTGGCTGGGGGACCACCTGGGGCATCGCATGGTCATCGTGCGTCTGGCATCCCTGCTGTCCCTGCTGGCATTTCTGGCCATGCCCGGTGCAACGGGATTCGTGCAGATCGCACTGATCATGACCCTGTACAGCTTTTTCTGGAATGCCTCCCTGCCTCAGTTCGAAGCCGTGACCTTCAACTACCTGGGCAAGCATGTGGAGCGTTACTCCCGTCTGCGATTGTGGGGTTCCGTGGGGTTCATCGTTACGGTGGTTCTGGTGGGCCGACTGGTGGACAGCCGGGGTACGGGCGTGGTTCTCACCGCACTGCTGGTGGTCTTTGCCGGCATCTTTCTGTCCAGCCTGCTGGTAAAAGACCGG
>DRLF01000334.1 GCA_011051425.1 Thiolapillus brandeum
AAGCGTAACCGCCTGCATGAGATGAGCAGGCAATACGAGCTGGCAGTGTACGCGGATTTTGACGCGGAACGAACCCGGGCGAACAAGAAGCTCAACCAGCTGGAAGACGAACTGGAACGCCTGCAGTCTGAAAAACCGGTACTGGAGGACAAACTGCAGCGCGTCACCGCCAAACTCAGCGAACAACCGGAATACCACCGCGTTTCCTTCGCGATGAGAGGAAACAAGCAGATCGGGGCGCTGAAAACCAAATTGCTGGAACTGGAGCTGGAGTTACAGCGCACACTGCTCGATTCCTCGGCAGACAGCAGCATTGTCAAATCCATCGAGGAAAACATCAGGCTGACGAAACAGTCGCTGAAAAAAGAAGCCAACATCATCCTGGACCAGGAGACGCAGCAATTGACACCGATGTACCAGGAACTGTTAAAGGAAAAGGTACTGGTCGAAACCCAGCTCGATTCCCTGCCGGCCATGGAACAGGAAACTTCGACACGAATTTCGCAGTATCGTGAGCGCCTCAACCTGCTGGAAAGGGTGAGTATCGAATTCAATACGCTGACTAACCGTATTAGCGACTTGCAGGCATACGAAATAGAGCTCATCAAGATGCAAAGACGATTGACCGCGATGAAAAAAATGGAAATCCCCGAGGTGGAGATCCTCGATCGTGCTGTTCTCCCCAGATACCCGATGATCAGAAATGCTCCCATTATGTTCTTTGCACTGCTCGGCTTCTTCCTGGGTGCATTGCTCTCCATGGGTTATTTCGTTATGCAGGAAGAACTCGATGTTGCAGCCAACCAGAACAAACGCTGAATGCGCAGGCAAGGATGATGCCGGTTCAGCACCCGGATATGGAGTGGAAAATGTTTGCAGGTACCAGTAACCCGTCCCTGGCAGCGTTGCTCTTCATCGCGGCCATCCTGTGTTTTTACCCGGCGGCCGGTGTTCGCGCAGCAGACAACGGCAACAGCAATGCTGAATTCACCCTGGGTGCGGGAGACAGCATCAACGTCTTTGTCTGGAAAGACCCGTCCCTGTCCAGAACGGTCGCTGTTCGGCCCGACGGAAAAATCAATTATCCCCTGGTTGGCGAAATACAGGCGAAAGGCCGGACCCTGAGGGACATCGAGGCGGCCTTGTCGGCGGGCCTGAAAAATTATCTCAAGCAACCCATAGTCAATGTCATCCTGGAAGATGCGGCGAGTCACACCGTCTATGTTCTCGGCGAAGTAACCAAGTCAGGGGTATACAGGCTTGGCAGCTCGATGACGGTGTTACAGGCGATTGCGCTGGCGGGCGGATTCACCCCGTTTGCGGACCGCAACAAGGTAACCATCATCGATGCTTCCACAACTGGTGCGTTGCCGCCTCCGGATCAGAGGAAAATCTTCAATTACGGCAAGTTTATAGACGGGAAAGTCGGCAATATCGTCCTGCAACCGGGCGACACCGTACTAGTGCCCTGAGGCAGGCGGCCAGAGCCGGTTTCAGTCGGGCACCCGGGATTTCAGCCAGTTGCTGTTGCTGCCCGATAACAAACGATACACCAGGTCTCCCAGCCCGGCGACTGCCAGCAGTGAAAGAACCGGTACCGTTGGCATGCTGTACCTCAGCGTCGAGATGACCAAAGAGTGCATCAGCATGAGATAGACTACAGGGGCCAGGAGCAGGTGAACCGGATGCCCCAGCAACAGAAGACGAACAGCACCGTAAATCGCAAACAGCAGCAAACCGCCCTGCATGATGATGGCAAACAGTTGTGCCCACTTGTTTTCAGGGGCATAAATGTCAAACCAGAATCTGTAGAGCTTCTTGAGTGTCAGGATGAAACTTTCCCGGGGGTGGCTGGCTACAGATTCCATGGCATTGCGCATGAAAGCGCGATCTTCTTCAAAGCTGATGTTGCGCGTCGTGTCGTAATACGAGGAGATGGCGCGGCGCTCTTCCATAAACTGTGCGCGTGTCTGTTCATCCAGTTCATCGTCCTCGCGACCGTCTCCGGTCAGGTTATAGCCAACCCACATGGAGTAACCACCGCCGGTGGCCAGGGGGATAAAATGCCCGGTCACCAGGTAGTTCCTGTACGACCAGGGCGACACCAGCACGACAAAGCCGACAACCATCAAGGCAGTATTCCGGACCACCCGCCGCCATGACGCGGGGGCACGGAGCAGCATGACAAAGCCGATAAACGGTGCCAGCAACATAACAACCGGCTTTACAAGGGCGCACAGGCCAACCATGAGACCGACCAGCAGGAAACGATAAGGCCTGTCCGTTTCCACGGACCAGACGAGGGAAGCCACCACAGCCATCATGCCCAATGTAAACATCGATTCGGGGAACACACGTAATGTGTAGTAGGCAGACAGGGGGTATATGGCAAACAGAATGCCCGCCAGAATGGCCGCCTTGCTGTTAACCATTTTCACCCCCGTCCAGTAGATCAGCAGCCCGGTCAATGCGTCCAGGACGGCCTGGAACATCAATAGTGCCAGGTGATTGCCGACTCCGAAAAGGTAATAGACCGCTGCGACAAAGTAGGGGTAGGCAGGCGTCCTGAAGATGATCGGCTCGTTATTGGCAGTACCGACAAAACCGTCACCGGCGAGGATATTGCGGGCGGCCTGCTCGTATATGTCAGCCACCTTGACCACATCCGTCGTGGCATCGATCAACAGGGCTACAGCCGCGCGCAGAATGAAAAACACGATGAACAACAATACGTACCTTGGAATACTGGTCATGGTCGGGGCTTCTCGATCAAGTATGCAGATTGAATCAACGCCGGATCACCTTGCAGGGAAACTGGCAACTACGCTGAACAGTACCTTGTTGGATTTAGAAACGATATTTTGCTGGTCCGCCTTTTGCCGGATATAGTCGTAGTCCAGTTGTAAAAACAACCACCGGCTTAGTCCATACGTCAGACCTGCATTGGCCGACAGGGTGCGCAAGTCCAGGTTTGTCCCCGTCTGGTTTTTTATATTGGAGTAGCTGACACCGGTATTCAGCCGCAAGCCTTTTGCCAGGCGGCCTGACAGTGTGCCGCCCACCCCACGCGACAGGTATACGGAACCCAGACCCAGGGTTCCGGACAGAAGATCCTGTTCGAAGGTGATATCGAGAATTGCATATTTTCTTGACGCCCTGATTATCAGGTTACCCACCGGATCTACAGGCGAGTCTTCGTCACGCACCCTGGCCACTCCCAGCTTCCCCCTGACAAGGAGAGTTTCCGAAAATATGTGGGTGTAATGACCGAACACCGTGTCAGCATTCAGTGACGTGCCTTCCGCCGTATCATAGTAGGTATAGCGGTAATCCAGTCCCAGGCTGTCTTTCCAGCCTGGCCGGGTCTGCCCGCCAATGGTAAATTCATGGGTCACGCTGCTGATGGCAACGGGGTCACCGTAGTCGGTCAGAAAATTGGTATAGTGCAGGTAGGTGCTGCTTGCCGAATCAAGGTCATGCGAGCCATTGATCTTGAAAATATTCTGGTGAATCCGCCCCAGGCGCGGCAGTACGTTGATTCCTGCACTTTCCGTGGGATCCTTGAAGGTCTCGAAGTTTTCACTGATCTCCAGCCCTGTACGTTTGTTGAACTGCCAGCTGCCCGCCAGGTTCGCTGTTTGTGCTTCAAAGGTGTCGTTCAGGTCATCGTTCCTGGCATAAATCGTGGATTGCAACGTATAGTCCAGGTCAATTTTTCCCTGGTCGAAGCGCCTGGAGTAGTGAACGCCCGGGGCGATGGTGGTAACGTAATCAGCGATCTTGTCATCAGGGCGAAAGAACAGGTTGTCGTTGTATTCTTCGCTGATACCGACCCGCGGTATCAGGCCCTGCCGGGTGACGCGGGGCGGCAGGTAGCTACGCCCACCCACCTTGGTAAGGGAACTTTCCGTAAGTGGCCGAAGCCGGGGATCCGTTACGTTCAGCCAGGTCCGGATGGTTCCAAAGGGCCGTTTTACCGACTCCCCGGCGTGGACCATGGTGGCCGGAACGCTGGCGGCGGTAGCCGCCACACCCGCACACAGGCAGACCAGGATCCATCTATTATTATTTTTTATTCCCATAGTAAAATTATGATATTCCGGTTGTTATCATAACCTCTGGAACCGCCCGCGACGAAAATTTTCCCCCCGGGTGGATTGCAACACGGCCTGTCCGCCACCCTGGTATCCCTTCACCGCCCCCTTTACAGGCGCTCACCGTCTCTAATCAGACCCGAGTTTACATTACAGAGGCAAAAATAACTCCCGGAAAGTGATGGCTATCAACACGACCTGGAAACCATTGCCGCAGTGATCCAGGCAGCACCCGGGGGGAGAACCGGACCGGATTGTATCAATACTCGGGATAGAGACAGCATGATACACTCGCGCGTTCAAGATGAGCGGCAAGGGCAAGGATTCAGAGGGAGGGGGAACCATTCATATTCCAAGTATCGCGAAAGAGGTTTCCTGGGTCCTTGGCGGACGTGTTGCCAACAGCGTTCTGGCATTTGCGACGGGGGTCATCATAGGCCGGGCACTGGGTCCTGAATCGTTTGGCCTTTATACCTTTTTTGTCACCGTACTTATCCTCGGAATGGAACTTGCTGCAAGTGAAGGCCTGAATATAGGCCTGGTTCATCATGTGGCCAAGTTGAAAGAAACGGACGAGGTGCTCGCCGTAGATTACCTGCGCGCAGCCTTGCAGGCCAAAATGATGGCCGGCATCCTGTTTGTCATGGTTGCCGCAGCGCTGGTTCTGCTGGCATTCCACTGGTTCGACTTGCGACAGGAAATCTGGCTGCCGTTATGGTTTGGCATATCCGGCGCCTTCTTCGCCTCCATGTGGCGGGGCACACTGGCCGGACTGCAGGCGCAGCGCCAGTTCAGCAGGTATGCGGCCATTCTGCTGACACCCAATGTCACCCGGCTGCTGTTTATCCTGTTATTGCTGTTTCTTGGACTGCTGTCGCTGAAGTCGGTGCTGATCTTCAGCTTGCTTGGTTTCGTTTCCGGGATTGTGGTCGGCTACCTGGTGCTGTCACCCAAATACCTGTTCGGGCGTGTGGGTGCGGGTGTCTGGTCGAGGCTGCTGGGTTATTCCAAGTGGTCAGTTTTATACAGTCTCCTGCTGGTACTCTATCACCGCCTGGATATTCTGATTCTCGGCATCCTCGAAGAACCGGGCAGAGTCGGAATATACTCGGCTGCGGTAACGCTCGCAGGCTTTGTTTACCTGTTCTACGAAGCGGCATTGGCCGTGCTACTGCCCAACGCCAGCCGTTTACAAAATATGGACGGGTTCCGGCACTTTATCGGCAAGTCGCTGAAGGTTACATCCGTGTTAAGCCTGACCGCAGTCACTATTATCGTCCTGGCGGAGCCGCTTATTGTCCTGGTGTACTCCGATGCATACATAGAGGCAGCCCCTCTTTTACGGATACTGTGCCTGGGGCTTATTTTCACCATCGTACTGGAACCGCTCTCCGTAATTATTCTGGCCCTGGGGAAACCGAAAATTGTTTCCGCGGTTACTTTTACCGTACTGCTTAGCTATATAGCAGCAATTTCCATGCTCTACCCGCGCT
>DRLF01000335.1 GCA_011051425.1 Thiolapillus brandeum
ACCGTTCACGTGGTACTGGAAACCGAACTGGGCGGTGAGCGTATTCTCGAAGAGCTGGAGGATGATCCGTTACCCAGAATCTGCTGAGTGGACAGGCGCGCGCTTGACTTGAGGGGGCCGGGCTTTTACCTTGGCAGCACATGATGTGCGAGAAGGCCTCGACAGTTCGCTGTCAGCCAGGTAATGCAGGGGCAGGAAATCGAGGCCAGGCCAGGATTGTGGTTACCAACAGGGACGATGCAAGGAGTTTGCATGAGCGCACGGCCGGTTGAACAGAAAGTGACATTGCAGGATTTGAAGAGGGCCATCGATAACAAGGAATTCGAATTGCACTACCAGCCCAAGGTGTCCATGGTCACGGGCGAGATCACTGGAGCGGAGGCACTGATCAGGTGGCGAAAAAACGATGGCACACTGGTTCCCCCCATGGATTTTATCCCGCTGGCAGAAGAAAGCGATTTCATACGGGAAATTACCAGGTACGTGTTTGGCAGGCTTGTCGTTGACTGCGCCGTCATCAGCGCGGTCAACAGTTCTCTTGCCGTTTCCTTTAACGCCTCGGGGAAGGACTTTCATGACGAAAAGCTTACGGAGATCATTGTAGAAGCGGTAAACAGCCGGCTTATCGACGCGGCAAAGCTGGAAATCGAAGTCACTGAAACCGTTCTGGTCGATGAAGGGTGTGCCAGAAAATGTCTTGATCAATTGGCGGAGATTGGCATACCCATCGCGATGGACGATTTCGGAACAGGGCATTCCGGCCTTGTCGAACTCAGTAAATGGCCATTCTCGATCCTGAAAATTGACCAGAAATTTATCAGGGGACTGAACGAGTCAGCGAAGGATCGCGAAATACTTCAGGCAAGCATCCGGATGGCGCACCAGCTCAATATGGACGTTGTTGCCGAAGGCATTGAAGATGAGGAGACGTACCGGGTGCTCCAGGAGTATGGGTGCAGGACCGGTCAGGGCTACTGGATCAGCAAACCGTTGCCATTCCTGGAATTCATCCTGTTTCTGAAGCAATACAAAAACCTGCCTGCCATGCCGATAGGCCTGCTGTATATGGCACAGCTGGACCATATCCAGTGGCGGAAAACACTGATCGATACAGCGCTGTTCCTGCACGGGTCCGGAGAAAACCGGGAGCTGAAGAACCTGAGGGGTAGCCCGGAGCTGCAACATACGGCGTGCAAACTGGGGCTGTGGTATTACGATGCAGGACGCGTGTTTTCCGATGTGGAGAGTTACCGACAGCTTGAACAACCGCATATGGAATTGCATGCAATCGGCAAAGACCTGTTACAGGCCGCCCGGGATCATTGCAGTATGACGGAACTGGCCGCCTTGATACAGCAATTGAGTGAAAAATCCCTGCAGGTGCTGGAGGTGTTGCAGGCACTGGAGAACAGTTTGCATGTAGACCAGTATTCGGTGCCGGAACCGTTGGCAGAATAGCTAACTATTCATCCTGTTCCCGCGGCGCTGATGCCGGATCAGGTGGCAATCTTACCCTCGATTACCCGGAATACTATCCCCTGTCCAGGGTCCGTTGAGCCGGATTGGCGTAGTCAGCTGGTGTGGGCCGCAGGGACTGATGCCCATTCCCCGATTATCTGTCCGAGCATGCCCAGCAGCGCCGGCAGGGCGGTTTCCAGGAGTTTGCCGGGTGCCTGCAGGTCGGCGGCATCCGGAGCGGAACCCGCGCATATCCCGATGATGGCAACCGGAAGCCGATCGTCGTGCAGGGCCTGCAGCACAGCCAGCGCCTGGGGAAGATCGAAGCCGTGTGTGCTGGCGGGCCGCTGTACGGTTTCCAGCGCTGCGGCCGTGACGCGACGTACGCAGGCCGGCGGGTCCTCACCAAAGTACGCATCCAGCAGGATCAGCGCCTGCCCGGGTGCCGGTCGGGTGGGCAGAAGGGACGGTGACAGGCAGGTATCGATATCAATATGCACCCCCGGATAGCGTTCGCGCAAATCGCCGGCCGCCAGTTTGCGGGCAGCCAGCAGGCCCAGCTGGTCTGCTCCCATAAGGGAACCTGTGCCGGTAACGCGGATCGACCGTATAGCGCTGTTTGCGGTTGACATGGTGGCCTGCAGCTGCTGTTTCCAATAGCACGGTTTGCAAACGGGAACCGGCTTTCCGTTGACGGGAGTCAAGGCCGATTATGATTCTGTTACTATACTAGGACTTGTTAACACGTACCAAATGGGCATTGCCGTTTCCCGTCGATGAAGGGCGGGTCACTGATACAGCCCGTAAGGCAAGGCACTATGTATTCCCTGGAAGAACTGAAACAACAGAACAAGGAAATAAAAGACCTGTGTGCGGTGCTGTCGGTGCTGATCGAGGACAAATCCCTGCACGATAACCCCTACATGTGCGAACTGATGGCGCGTTTCAGGGAAAAGGTCTGGATGCACCTGGTGTTCGAAGACAACACGGTCTATGCGGAACTGCTCAGGCACCAGGATCCTTCGGTCAGCGAAACCGCAAGAAACTACCATGACAGCGCCAGGGAGATCAGGAAACGCT
>DRLF01000336.1 GCA_011051425.1 Thiolapillus brandeum
CAAAGCACTCCGGCAAGCGAAAAACACAAAAATTATTTCTCCTGACAAGCATATTGGCACAAGAAAGGGGCTATCGGGCTATCTTGGCCACGTCCCGACGCTAAAAAAGCTGGAATCAGAGGATCGGTGAGCGATGCGGGCTAGGGAAACCTAAAGCCCAGAGCATCGCCTGTATTGTTGCCGGGTCAATAATACATTGCCGGTTCGGTAGCTGCGGATCTTCCAGAGACCCGAGGAAACGCCTCAACCGGAAATCGGGTAGAATACGCCATTCCTGCAAACCCCGGTTCTTTTCCACCTCAGATGCATTGGTTGACGCTGTTGCTCCTTGCCCCGTTGCTGGGCGCCCTGCTGATTGCAGGATTACCGGGACGCAACCCGCTACTCATCCGCCGTGCAGCCATCGCCACTTCCCTGATCACACTGCTGGTTGCCGTGGGCCTGTGGTTTCTGTTCGATCCGACGGCCCCTGAATTCCAGCTGGCGGAATCCATCGTCTGGAATCAGCGCCTGGGCACGAGCTACGCACTGGGTATCGACGGCATTTCCTATCCCATGGTGGTGCTCGCCACACTGCTCAGCCTGATCGCCCTGCTGGCATCGGCAGCCATCGACCACCATGTCAAAGGTTACTACCTGCTCATGCTGGTGCTGGAAAGTGCCATGCTTGGCGTTTTCATGGCCAGGGACTGGGCATTGTTCTATGTTTTCTGGGAACTGACCCTGATTCCGCTGTTCTTTCTCATCGATCGCTGGGGCGGCAGGAACTGCCAGGGCGCGGCGCTGAATTTTGTGCTCTATACCATGGGCGGATCGGTGTTTATGCTCATCAGCCTGTTGCTGCTGTTCGATGCCGTTCCGGGACACAGCTTTTCCATGGAAGCCATTGCGGCAGCCGGTCGCGCCATGCCGGAACAGACGCAGATCTGGATCTTTCTGGGCCTGCTGGTGGGCTTTGGTGTGAAAATGCCGGTCTTTCCCCTGCACGGCTGGCTGCCGCTGGCCCATGTGGAAGCACCCAGCCCCGTGAGCATCCTGCTTTCCGGCATCCTCCTGAAAATGGGCGCTTACGGCCTCATCCGCGCCGCCAGCACCCTGCCTGCGGCCGTCATGGCATTGCAGACACTGATCATGGTGCTGGCGCTCATCGGTCTTGTCTATGGTGGTCTGCTGGCATGGCGCCAGACCGATCTGAAGGCCATGATCGCCTATTCCTCCCTTTCTCATATGTCGGTGGTACTGCTGGGCATTGCCGCCCTGAATGTTGCGGGACTGACCGGCGCAGTGATGCAGATGGTGGCCCATGGCCTGGTGGCCGGCGCCACTTTCCTGCTCATCGGTCTACTGTACCAGCGAACCCATACCCGGGATGTCAACCAGTACAGTTCCCTGATCAGGGTTGCACCGCGTTTCGCCTTCTTTACCACCCTGGCTTTCATTGCGGCGGTTTCCCTGCCGGGGACGGCAGGCTTCATCGCGGAACTCCACGTGCTCGTCGGCGGCTTTCAGCAATGGCAGTGGTGGATTGCAGTATTGAGCCTGGGTGTGCTGATCAGCGCCGCCTACGGGGTGCGCACCGTTGGCCGCCTGTTTACCGGACCTGTCCGCCCGGGCATGCAGCAGGTGGACGATCTGCATCTTTCCGAGTCCCTGGCCGCCGGTGTTTTGCTGGCCGCCGTCGTACTGATCGGCCTCTTCCCGGCTCCCCTGCTGGACATCATCCGCCTGCCGGTTGCCGACCTCGCTGCGCTGTTTACCGGAGGCGGAAGATGACCCGGATCAGCGATAAAGCCCTGCGGCAGCAAATCAGGGAGACAGTCCATCACCTGTCCCATGTTCTGCCGGGCCAGGCGCCCATCAGGGATTTCGTCCACCACAACACCCTGCACGGCTACCAGCACCTGCCTTTCCGCGAGGCGCTCGCCGCATCCGGCCAGGCTACCGGCGCCCGGGGTTATCTTTCGGATGAAGACTTCCGGCAGTTGTACCGCGAAGGCCGTATCACACGGGATCATCTGCTGCAGGTCATCGATGAAGACGAGTCTCTGAAAGGCGGGGAACGGCTTCTCCAACCCGAGGGCTGTGCTGATATCCACTACCGGGATGTCTACCTGCTGTCCCTGACCGTCCCTCTCGATCCACTGGAACCCGGCCAGCTCGACTGGCAGATCGGGGAAATGGCTGCCCTGACGCGCATTCAGGACGACGTGGATCCACGGCAGCGTGATCAATTTCTGCGGCGCGCGGCTGACCAGGGTTTGCACGACGAAGCGGCAGCCGTGAGCGATCTCTGGCAGGCCTGCCTGGATGTACTGGGACTGGTACATGCCAGCAACCACCCGGAGGATCTGCTGGAACAGTCCCTGTGGGAAAACACCACCGGAAAAGATGACGAAGAAACCCTGCATCTGCAACAGCTGCTGCACAGGGACGCTGCCAGGAAGCTGCGCCAGCTGCTCGATGCCGTGGGTACTGAGATTTCCCTGCGGGGATTCATCAAGGCGCTGACGGGCATCGACCTGATGCACGAGATCCGCCTCATCATGATCCGGCGCATGGCGGCATTCCTGGATCAGGGACTGGCTGCCTGGCCCACGCCCGGGCGTGAAAAAGGTTTCTACGCGGCCTGGCGGGATGGTGCTGCCCGGGATCCCGCCTGGATCATCGATTCCATTCCCGAGTGGCAGGATCACATCGACTCCCTTCCCGACGATCCTCTGGACACCATCATGGCCGAGTTCATGCGCATGGATCTGCCCAGGGACCGCTGGGCGCCCTACCTCGAAATCAAGGCCCAGGAATTGCCCGGCTGGTCGGGCATGTTCCTGTGGCGGCATATGCATCCTGAATACGACGGCCAGAATTTTCCGGTGGACATGCTCGACTATCTGGCCGTGCGCATGGTGCTGGAACGTCTGCTGGCGCAGCGGGTCTGCCGGGATATCTGGCAGATCGAGCCGGACCTGACGACTCTCAAGGGCTATTTCCGCCCCAACGCGGACGAGTTCTATGTGCGCCATGCCCTTTTCAATGCCCAGCTCCCCGAATATCTGGCCAGCGCAGCACAGAAGCTGGTGAACAACTCGTCCGATGCTGTGGCGCCCGCGCAATGGCAGGCACTGGCCTGCGAGATCAAGTCATGGCAGATGCGTCCGGGAACGACCGCCACCGGGCGCGATCTCGTTTCCGGCGATGCCTGGCGCTTGTTCCGCCTGGCGCAACACCTGGGACTCTGCGGCAATGACCTGCGCCACCAGGGCACTGAAACTGCCATGTCCCTGTTACAGATCCTCGACAGCCTGGATGAGGCAGCACGCGGTTTCCTCTGGCTGCAGGCCTACGAGCGCCAGTACAGGGATCAGCTTTTTTCAGCCGTTGCCGCCAACCACGAACGGGGTCGCTGGGCCGAGCGCGATGAACGCATTCGTGCCCAGCTGGTGTTTTGCATGGACGACCGGGAGGAAGGCTATCGCCGCCATCTGGAAGAAGTGGCGCCACATCTGG
>DRLF01000337.1 GCA_011051425.1 Thiolapillus brandeum
AGCACGTGCGCTTGTCTGAATATGCTGTATCTCTGCGATGATGCTGTCGAGTGTGGCTGCCAGCTGCTGATGTACCTGCATGGGATCGCTGCCTTCCACCACATAGGGCCGGTAGCCATAGCCCTCGAACAGTTTCTGGAGATCCGCAGTATCGATACGCGCTAATACCGTGGGATTGGCGATCTTGTAACCGTTCAGGTGCAGTACGGGCAGCACAGCACCGTCGCGCACAGGGTTGAGAAACTTGTTGCTGTGCCAGGCCGTTGCCAGGGGCCCGGTTTCTGCTTCACCGTCTCCCACCACGCAGAGTGCGAGCAGGTCGGGATTGTCGAATACCGCACCGAAGGCATGGGACAGGGAATAGCCCAGTTCACCGCCTTCGTTGATGGAGCCGGGTGTTTCGGGTGCGCAGTGGCTGGGAATGCCGCCGGGAAAGGAAAACTGCTTGAAGAGGTGCTTCATGCCTTCCCTGTCCCTGGAAACATCGGGGTACAGTTCGCTGTAACTGCCTTCCATCCAGGTGCTGGCAACCAGTGCCGGCCCGCCGTGGCCTGGACCGGTGATGAAGATGGCGTCCAGATTCTCACGCCTGATGATCCTGTTCATGTGCGCGTACAGCATGTTCAGTCCTGGTGTCGTACCCCAGTGCCCCAGGCGGCGTGGCTTGATGTGCTCCGGTTCCAGAGGCTGTTCCAGAAGGGGGTTGTCCAGCAGAAAGATCTGTCCTGCGGAAAGATAGTTGGCGGCGCGCCACCAGGCATGAATATTCTCGAGTTCCTCCTGAGAGAGAGGGGATGTATGAGCTGCAGTGTTCATGATGGTTTTCCTTGTTTCGCACCGGGAGATATTTCCGGCAACAGATCGACATTGAAATGGTTGGCCAGGGCATACAGTCCGGGCAGGGTAATGAAGGCGCCAGGCAGGATGCCGATGACGGCCATGCCGAGATATTTCAACAGCTCGGCCAGTGCATGGTTGGCGGCTTGCATTTCCTCATGGCTGAGTTTTTCGCCGGTGGCAAAGCGCAGGTAGGTTTTTGTAAAGAGCTTCGTGTTTTCGGTGTTCTCTTCCAGGATATCTTTCAGTTCCAGGAGCATGTGGTGCAGATGTGCATGCAGTTCCTCGACGGTGTATTTTTCCCGCCAGTGTTCTTCCAGGTGTTCGAGAAGCTGCCGTGCGTCGATATGATGTGATGAAAGCGACATGGCTTGCCTCACGCTTCCCTAGAATCCGACCCGGGACATGCCCAGGCCATAGATGATGGTGAGAATGCCCAGGATCAGCAGGTAAAGAGCAATCCTGCCACTGTTCCTGCGCCCCCCCAGCGTGATCGCGTAGAGCGCCTTGAGGAGATTGTTGCTGCCCGCTGCGATAATGATGGCGCCGGTCAGCTGTTGCAGACTGGTCGCCTTGTAGTGGCCGCTGAGTATGGACAGGACGAAGGGATCGATATCGGTAAAGCCGACGCCAAAGGAAAGCAGGTTCAGGCCAGTTTGCCCGAAATGGGCGATGACCTGCTGGGTGATGATCATCATGATCACGAACAGGAGGGCGAACAGGAGCGCGATACCCAGCTCAAGGGGATTGGAGCGTCCAAGATCCGGCGTGGTTTGCGTGGAAGAGGGTGCCGTCCTGTCGATCAGGACCGCACCACCGATGGCAAGAGTGCTGAATAACAGCAGAGGAATGATGGCATCGGGCACGAGGCTGATGTTCATGATGGCGATCAGTGCCAGCAGCCGCAGATACATGATGCCCGAGGCAGCAAGAATACCGGCATTCAGTGCGGCATCCGGTTTTTCCAGCAGACGGCTCTTTCGCGCCAGGACCACGGTGGTGGCCGTGCTGGAATACAGTCCACCCAGCAGCCCGGTTACCAGGTAGCCCTGGCGTTTCAGCAGGTATTTTTTCAGAATATAGCCTGCATAGGATATTGCGGAGATCACCACGACTGCCAGCCATATCTTGAATGGCGTAGCCGGGATGTAACTGGAAACAGGCTGGTTGGGCAGTAAAGGCAGTATAACGCCGGACAACAGCAGAAATTTCGCCAGGGTGGGAATCTCCTGGGGCTCCAGGTCCTTGGTCAGAAGCTGGGTGAAAGGGCGGGCGCTCAGTATGAAAACGATTGCCACGAACAGCAGAACCAGAAACCAGGGTGGCAGTAGCATGACGACCGGCCCATAGGTATAGACGGTCAGGGAAATGAGCGGCTGCAACAGCCCTGACTGGCCGTTTTTCAGCTTCTGGTGATAGAACAGCGAAAAAAACAGGACAAGCCCGAGCATGCCTGCCAGGTACAGATGATAACCCGGGTCCAGCTGATAGAGCACGAAACCTAGAATGGCGATGAAGGTGAAGGTGCGTGTGGTGCCCAGACTGATGGAAGGTACTTCCGGACGTTCCTTGCTGCGCAGCAGGATGTATTCGCGGAACTCCAGACCGGTGAGGAAACCGAAGACGGCCACCAGGGAGAACTGGAACCATACCTGGGAAAGTAAATCGGCGATGAGGCTATGCTGGGTCATGAGGCTTTGTCCGTGTGCTGTACATGTCAGATCTCGACCGCCACGCCTTTCAGGTGGTGATAGAAACGCAGTACCAGCATTTTCACCGCATCATTGAAGACAAACCATGACAGTGCATAGGCCCACATGCCCAATGCCCATTCCCAGCCAATGGGCGTCATCAGGCCAAATCCATAGACGGCTATGATGGTGCCTATGACGCGACTCGAAAAGGTGGCCGAGAACAGAATCCAGGAAGGATAGGGGCGTTTAAAGAACCAGTCATCGATACGCGTGTTGTAGATGGTGCCGTGACCGGCAATGACCAGTTTGGCGAAAAACACAGACTGCACAAAATCCAGGGGCAGTTTCATGTACACGATCAATATCCAGAACAGCAGGAAGGATGACAGTACGCCAGCCAGTCCCAGCCAGCTGGCCATGACCAGTACCTGGTGCATGTTCCAGCGTACCGGTTGTTCCCGCACCTTGGTGTTGTCGTAGGCGATGGCAAGGATGGGAATATCGTTCAACAAAGCGAGTACGATAATCATCAGCGCCGTTACCGGATAGAACTGGAACACGCCGATAGCAAGACTCATGAAGATGATGATGCGTATGGTTTCGGCGATACGGAAAATGGTATAGCTCTGCATGCGCTCGAAAGTTGTGCGCGCCAGCTTGATGGCATCGACAATCACTCGCAATCCGGGGGCCATCAGGACGATATCGGCTGCAGCCCGGGCTGCATCGGTTGCACCGCTGACGGCAATGCCCGCATCGGCTTTCTTCAGTGCCGGTGCATCGTTGACGCCATCGCCGGTCATGCCGACGATGTGGTCGGCCTTCTGCAGCTTGTCCACGATGAAATACTTGTCTTCGGGGTAGACCTGGGCGAAGCCGTCGGCAGCTTCGATCTGGGCGATGATCTCCGATTCATGCTTTTTGATGGTGCCCTTGGGAAGCACCATGGTATTCAGCTCTTTCCTGACCTGATCGACAATACCCTCGACGGTGCTTTGCAACTGATCTTCCGGAATATCTGACCTGATGGATTTCAGCAGTGCCTTGGAGATCACTTTTGCCAGCAACAGGTATTCTTCTGTGCTTTCACCCTGAAGCTCACGGATGTCTTCGATGTTGTCTCCGATATCCAGCAACCCCGCGATGTATCTGGCCACCGCCAGATTGTCGCCGGTGACCATCTTGGTCACCACGCCCTTGGCCCTGGCCTCGGCAATGGTGTGTTTGGAGTCTTCCCTGGGAGGGTCGAACAGAGGGATCAGGCCGACAAAGGTAAATGTATCGGCATCTGCTGTCCTGAAAGCCACGCCCAGCGTGCGGAAACCACGCTGGGCGAAGGTGTTGACCTGGGCGAAAGCCGCCTGCTTGTCCATATCACGGTTGTGGCACAGATCGATGATGACCTGCGGTGCGCCTTTGGTAACGATCAGGTCCGGCCCATTGCCGGTGGAGAAGGTGGCTTCTGTGCGCTTCGAGACCGGATCGAAAGGCACAAATTTCTTCAGCGTGTAGTGGCTCAGCCTGTCCTGCAGGCCACGACGATTCAGGATTTCGAAGATGGGTTGTTCGATGGGATCCTGGTTTTCCTCCCGGCTGGCCAGCGCCGCGTACAGAAACAGATCATCTTCGCCAAAATCACCGGCCACATAGGCGGGCGCGACAGACATGCGGTTCTGCGTCAGCGTTCCCGTTTTGTCCGAACACAGAATATCCATGCCGGCCAGTTCCTCGATGGCGTCCAGGCGGCTGACGATGGCCTGTTTTTTTGCCAGGGCGGTGGCGCCAATCGCCATGGTGACCGTAAGTACAGCGGGCATCGCTACAGGAATTGCTGAGATGGTCAGCACCAGAGAGAAGATCAGTACTTCAGTGAGCGGTTCATGCCGCTGAATTCCCAGATAGATGATGATGGCGATCATCGCCAGGGTAAGCAGGATGAGGAAGTTTCCTACCTTGATGACCATGCGTTTGAAATGGCTGCGCCCTTCCATTTGCGCCCTGGCTACCAGACCGACGGTCTTTCCGAAGTAAGTGTTCAGGCCTGTGCCGGTGACAATGGCCACCATCTCACCCTGCTTGACGACAGTATTGGCATAGGCTTCCTGGCCAGCCTCTCTGTCCACCGGCAAGGATTCACCGGTCAGGGCGGACTGGTCTATTTGCAGAAAATCACCCCCTCCCAGCAACTTGATGTCGGCGGGAATGATATCTCCAATTTTTACTTTTATGATATCGCCGGGCACCAGTTCGGCTGCGGGTAACTGCTGCCATTGGCCATCACGTTTCACCAGGGATTTGAGCGCCAGCTTCTGTTTGAGCACGGCAATGGCATTCAGTGCCTTGGATTCCTGGTAGAAATCCACGAAGGCATTCACCAGCAGCATCACCATGATGATGGTGAAATCCTCCCAGCGCTGTACAGAGGCCGAGAGAATGGCGGCCACTTCGATCATCCAGGGTATGGGACCCCAGAAGCGCTTGGCCAGCCTTACAGTCCAGCTTTCTTCCCGGGTATCCAGGCGGTTGAAGCCAAACTTCTGCTGGCGCTCGCCTGCTTCTTCACTGCTGAGACCGCTATCTGGGTCTGTACGCAGGAGTGAAGGATCTATGTCTGTCATGCCGTATTTCCTTTTGTCGGTTTTTTTGTTCAAGGCTCAAAACATAGACGACTGCAGCCTGAAGTATGGCTGTCCAGGAGACAGCACCTCAGGCAGGTACATCTTGCTCTTGAAAGACCACCGAAAAACGCTGTTTTTCGACGACTTGTCAAAGGTAAGTTTAGCGCACCAACTGTTCTTCCACCTCCAGTACGTGCCGTGTCGTGCCGAGAAGGGTGTCAGGATTCAGGCTCATGGAGTCGATACCGATCCTCACCAGGTATTCCGCCATTTCCGGGTAGTCCGAGGGGGCCTGTCCGCACAGTCCCGAGTGGCGTCCATTGCGCCGGGCGCCCTCCACGGCCATTCGGATCATGGTTTTTACACCCTCGTCACGTTCATCGAAGTCGAAGGAAACGATTTCCGAATCCCGGTCCACCCCAAGGGTCAGCTGGGTGAGATCGTTTGAGCCGATGGAGAACCCGTCGAACAGTTTCGAGAACTTGTCGATGAGGATGACATTGTTCGGAATCTCGCACATGACGTAGATCTCCAGACCATCACTGCCACGCTCCAGCCCGTGTTCGGTCATGGCTGAAAGCACTTTCTCACCTTCCTGCAGGGTGCGGCAGAAGGGGATCATGAGTTTGACGTTCTTGAGTCCCATGACTTCACGAACACGTTTCATTGCTGCGCATTCAAGGGCAAAGCCTTCTCTGTACGCGGGGTGGGTATAACGCGCCGCACCCCGGAAACCGATCATGGGGTTGGCTTCCACAGGCTCGAAATAACGCCCGCCCAGCAGTGAAGCATATTCGTTGGTCTTGAAGTCGGACATGCGCACGATCACCGGCTTGGGATAGAAAGCCGCAGCAATGGTTCCTACACCTTCGGAGAGACGTTTGATGAAATACTCGCCACCGTCGTTATAGTTCCGGGTAAGGGTCTCTAGCTGTTTGCATTCCTGCTCGTCTGCGACTTTTTCCGGATGCAGCAGCGCCATGGGATGCGCCTTGATGTATTCGTTGACGATGAACTCCAGCCTGGCCAGGCCGACACCGTCATTGGGCAGGGCGCGGGTGGTGAATGCCAGGTCCGGATTGCCCAGGTTGAGCATGATTTTTGTTTTGGGACGTGCCAGACCCGACAGGTCGGTGCGCTCCACGCTGAAGGGGATATCACCTTTGTACACCCGCCCTTCGTCGCCGCCGGCACAGGAGACGGTAACCATTTCACCGTTACTGATGGCCTGGGTGGCATTGTCGCAGCCCACCACGGCCGGTATGCCCAGTTCCCGGGAAATGATGGCGGCATGACAGGTACGGCCACCCCGGTTGGTGACGATGGCCGAGGCGATCTTCATCACCGGTTCCCAGTCGGGTGTCGTGGTATCCGCTACCAGCACTTCGCCGGCCTGAAATTCGTGCAGGTGGGCGACGTCCGGAATATAACGGGCGATACCTTTACCGATCCTGGTGCCTACAGCATAGCCACGGGTAAGGATCTCGCCGTCGCCATCGAGGTGATACTGTTCCAGTATGCTTCCCTTTTGCTGGGAAGCGACGGTTTCGGGTCTGGCCTGAACGATATACAGTTTGCCATCCAGACCATCCTTTGCCCATTCCATGTCCATGGGCTTGGTGTGCCCGGCTTCCTGGCTGTAGTGCTGCTCGATGGTGAGCGCGTATTCAGCCAGTTTCAGCACTTCCTGGTCACTGATGCAGTAGCGGTTACGGTCTGTGTCGGGCACCCTTTCGTTGCGGGTGGTGGACTTTGTATGGCCGGTGGCATACACCATCCTGATACGCTTGCTGCCCAGATGACGGCGGATGACCGCCCGGTAGCCTTCGTGAAAAGTGGGTTTGTGGACATAGAATTCGTCGGGCTCCACATTGCCCTGGACGACGTTTTCGCCCAGCCCGTAAGCGCCGGTGATGAATACCACATCTTCGAAACCTGTTTCAGTATCGAGGGAGAACATGACCCCGCTTGCGGCCAGGTCGGAACGCACCATTTTCATGATGCCGATGGACAGGGCCACCTTGAAATGGTCGAAGCCCTGGTCGACGCGATAGTGTATGGCCCGGTCGGTGAACAGGCTGGCGAAGCAGCGGCGGCAGGCATCCAGCAGGGATGCT
>DRLF01000338.1 GCA_011051425.1 Thiolapillus brandeum
CAGCTCACCCCGTCGCGGGAAGAAATCCGGTTTTTCCTCAATACAGCGAGGAATGGTATAATTAGAAAGTTATGATTTACTGTTGGGTGTTCCCGGAACACCCGGCCCCAGACCTGAGGATATGATTGTGGCAAAGAAACTTCCTTCTACCGTTTTGTCTCTCCTGGCCATCGCTGCCATGGGATCTGTTACCGTGGCTGCCGCCGAAGATGACGTGATGGAGCGCATCAAGCCTGTGGGCGAGGTGAATGTGGCCGGCAAAGCCGCCGCACCTGCTGCCGCGGCTGCCGCAACTTCTGCGCCTGCGGCCCCGGCTGCGCCCGCAGCATCCGCTGCAGCACCGGCTACGCCTGCTGCCGCCCCCGCGGCTGCCGCGGCTGATCCCGGTGCGGCGCTGTTCCAGTCCAAAGGCTGTGGCGGCTGTCATGGCGCTGATGGCAAGACCACGCCCATGGATACCTACCCGAAAATCGCCGGCCAGAGTGTCGAGTACCTGCTGGCGCAGATGAAGGACATCAAGAGCGGCACCCGCGCCAATGGCCAGACTGCCATGATGAAGGGCATCATCGCCGGTGTCAGCGAAGAGGAAATGAAGAGCATCGCCGAATGGCTGACCAAGCAGTGATCTGATCTGCTATTCGAGCATTGCCTTGAGACTGGCCAGGTGGGATTTCCCCCTGGCCTTTTTTTCTTCGGCTGATTCCTTGCTGTCCCGGCCTTCCCACGCCAGGTCTTCTTCGGGGAGTTCCTGCAGGAAGCGGCTGGGTTCACAGTCCACCACTTCCCCTCCCTTGCGGCGCTTTTGGGCAAAGCTGATGTGAAGCACCTTGCGGGCGCGGGTGATGCCCACGTAGGCCAGGCGCCGTTCTTCCTCAATGTTGTCTTCCTCGATACTGACGCGGTGGGGCAGCAGCTCTTCTTCCATGCCCACGAGAAAGACATAGGGAAATTCCAGCCCCTTGGCAGCGTGCAGGGTCATGAGGCTGACGCGATCATCGGCGCTGTCCTCGTCCTGGCGTTCCAGGATGTCCATCAGCGCCAGGTGGCTGATCATCTCTGCCAGGCTTTCGCCGCGCATTTCGTCCTCGTGCAGGCGCTGCAGCCAGTCCAGCAGCTCCGCCACGTTCTCCGTGCGGCGCTCCGCG
This sequence comes from Thiolapillus brandeum, assembly GCA_011051425.1. GTDB lineage: Bacteria > Pseudomonadota > Gammaproteobacteria > Chromatiales > Chromatiaceae > Thiolapillus > Thiolapillus brandeum_A. The sequence goes on from DRLF01000338.1 coordinate 1,146, forward strand.
GCCTTGTCATTGGGCGAAGTCTGGTACAGCCAGGCTTCGTAATCCATGTCTCCCAGCAGTTCGCGCACGGTACTGACCGGGTTGTCTTCATGGGCCAGGCGTGACAGATGCCGGATCCACTGGCTGAATTCACGCAGACGGCTGACGGCGGCAGGCTTGAGCCTTTCGGCCAGTCCCATTTCATCGATGGCATCGAACAGGGGAATCCCGCGGTCGCTGGCATAGCTGCTCAGCTGCTCCAGTGTACCCGGGCCGATCTGCCGTCGTGGTGTGTTGACCACACGCAGGAAAGCGGCATCGTCCTGGGGATTGGCCAGCAGGCGCAGGTAGGCCATGATGTCCTTGATCTCGGTGCGCGAGAAAAAGGAGCTGCCGCCACTGATGAAGTAGGGCACATTGTGCAGGCGCAGCAGTTTCTCGAAGATGCGGGACTGGTGGTTGCCCCGGTAGAGAATGGCGCAGTCGCCGTAGTCACGCCTGTGCATCACTTTCTGGTGGATGATCTCCGATACCACACGTTCGGCTTCATTTTCTTCATCTCGGCAGCGGAATACGCGGATTTCCTCGCCCGGTCCGAGGTCACACCACAGGCTTTTCTCGAATACGTGAGGGTTGTTGGCAATGAGCCGGTTGGCGGCCTTGAGGATGCGGCCGGTGGAACGGTAATTCTGTTCCAGCTTGACCACACGGAGTTGGGGAAAATCTTCCTTCAGCCTGGCGAGGTTCTCGGGACGGGCACCACGCCAGGCGTAGATCGACTGGTCATCATCGCCCACCACGGTGAGCGCGCCCCGCGGTCCCACCAGCAGGCGCACCAGTTCGTACTGGGCGCTGTTGGTGTCCTGATATTCGTCCACCAGCAGATAGTGGATCCTGTGCCGCCAGCGCTCCAGAATATCCGCGTTTTCCTGCAGCAGCCTGACCGGGAGCTGGATCAGGTCATCGAAATCTACGGCATTGTAGGCACCGAGGGTGCGCTGGTAAGCGGCATAGATCTGTCCGTGGCGCAGTGCCAGGTCATTTTCAGCACGGGACACGGCGGCTTCCGGTGTGAGCAGGTCGTTCTTCCACTGGGAGATCTGCCAGCGGGCCTGGCGGATGGCCTCGGCGTCGGGCTCGTCTTTGAGCAGGATCTCGCGGATCAGGTGCTCGCTGTCCTGAGTGTCCAGGATGGTGAAGCCGGGACGCAGTCCTGCCGCCTTGTGTTCGCGCTTGAGCAGGGTCAGTCCCAGCGTGTGGAAGGTGGAGATGCCAAGGCCGCGGCTGTTGCTGCCCTGCAGCAGTTCACCTACCCTGGCCTTCATTTCCCGGGCAGCCTTGTTGGTGAAGGTCACGGCGGTAATGTGATGGGGCGCCATGCCAACGGTATTGATCAGGTGAGCGATCTTGCGCGTGATGACCCGGGTCTTGCCTGAGCCAGCGCCGGCCAGCACCAGCAGCGGTCCATCGAGATAGACTGTTGCTTCGGCTTGTCTTGGATTGAGATCGTTCATGCCCTATAGTTGGAACCATCGCCTGAAACAGGGGCGGGAATTCTACCCCAGAGAGCCCAAGCATGAACGATTTTTCCAGCAGCCGTCCAAAAACACCTGCCGCCAATACGGAACTGAGCCGCGAATCCTGGCGCGTCTTTCAGATCATGGCCGAATTCGTGGAAGGCTTCGAGCGACTCAGCCGCATCCGTCCGGCGGTGAGCATCTTCGGCTCTGCCAGAACGCCTGAAGATCACCCCTGGTATGCCAAGGCGGAGAAGGTTTCGCGCCTGCTGTCCGATGCGGGTTTTTCCGTGATCAGCGGTGGTGGCCCAGGTATCATGGAAGCCGCCAACAAGGGGGCTTTTGCGGGGGAGTCCCCCAGCATCGGCCTGAATATCCACCTGCCCCATGAACAGCATGCCAACCCGTATCAGGATGTATCCCTGAGCTACCGGCACTTTTTCGCACGCAAGGTCATGTTCATCAAGTATGCGTCGGCCTATGTGGTGCTTCCCGGCGGTTTTGGTACCCTGGACGAACTGGCGGAGTGCCTGACCCTGGTGCAGACTGGCAAGGGGCGCCGGATTCCCATCATTCTGGTGGACAGCGCTTTCTGGAGCGGTCTGCTGGACTGGTTCCGCAACAGCCTGTGCGAAGGTGGCACCATCAGTCCGGAGGATATGGAGCTGATCCAGGTCTGTGACGAACCCCAGGAAATCGTGCAGGCCATCTTCGACCACTACGGCGGGCGTGGGTTCGAGCCTTCGGCGGATGAGCTGGAAATTCTTTTGGA
>DRLF01000339.1 GCA_011051425.1 Thiolapillus brandeum
CCGCCATATCATAGAGTTCTGCCTGCTGTCCCTCGACTTTATCCGCCAGCAGCTTGTTGCTGATGAGGTTGGAGACACGGATGACCAGCTCTTCCTTCAGCACGGGTTTGGTGATGTAGTCACTGGTGCCGGCGCGAAACAGTTCCTGCCGTCGGGCGGCATCGTCATAGCCGGTGATGGTCAGCACGGGGATACGCCTGCCAATGCCCGGCAGGCTGCGTATGTGGCGCAGCAGCGTCAGGCCACTGGCTTCGCCCTTGAGCAGAACATCTGTGATCACCAGATCGAAATCCGAGATCCTGAAGCTGGCCATGGCTGCTTCTGCAGTGCGAAAATGCGTGATTTCCAGTCCCATGCCTTCGAGTATCTGCATGTTCATGACGGCCTGGGTCAGGCTGTCTTCCACATACATGACCTTGCTGCCCCGCAGATGGGCATGCCTGCTGTGCTTCAGACACCTGGCTATCTGCCGGGAAATGCTTTTGTGCCCGGATTTGTAGATGACCTCTGTGACGCCGGCGCGCAGCGCATGGGAGCGCAGTGTGCGGCTTTTGTCCGATGTGAGCATGATGACAACCACGCTGGGGTCATCACGGCGTATCTCTTTCACCAGCTCGATGGCGTTGCCTCCCTCGAAATACATGTTCATACAGATGAGCTGATAGTTGCCGGCGTGAAGCCGGGCGAGTGCGGACTGCCGGGAATCGGCAATGACCGAGCTATACCCCAGGTGGGCAAACTGTTCGGACAGAAACCGGTGGTACAGGGGGCTGTTTTCGATGAGCAGCGCCTGTTTGCGCAAGCGGCTTCCGGTGGGTTTTTTCTGGTCTGATGTGAGGGACATTTTTGCCAGGCCGCCGCGGTTGAAAGAGAGAAGCTCTTTTTGTATATAGCAGAAGCGCCGCGTGAAAAGGGTATGCAGTCCTGATTGTGTGAAGGTGTTCAAACAGGAAATTGCAAGCTCTTGAACTCGTTCGGGTTTTTTTCGAAGATGCGGTCAATCGCAAATGTCGGTTGCAAAGCGTGGTGTGGCCGGTTTTACAGGCAGGCATTTGCTGAGGGAATGCCCGGCTGCTCATGCTAGAATCTGCGGATATTCTCAACAGATAAAACACATCCTGAGGCCAGGGCCCTGGTTTTCGGGATCGGCGACATGAGGTAGACGATGGCAGGTCACAGCAAATGGGCAAACATCAAGCACAAGAAAGCGGCAAATGACAAGAAACGCGGCAAGCTCTGGTCAAAACTGATTCGTGAAGTCACAGTGGCCGCAAAGGAAGGCGGCGGAGACATCGACGCCAATCCACGCCTGCGACTGGCGGTGGACAAGGCTCAGGGCGCCAATATGCCCAAGGACACCATTGATCGCGCCATCAAGCGGGGAGCTGGAGGCCTGGATGGAGACAATTATGAAGAGATCCGCTATGAAGGCTATGGCCCTGGCGGTACGGCCATCATGGTCGATTGCATGACCGATAACCGCAACCGCACCGCTTCCGAAGTGCGTCATGCCTTTACCAAGCACGGCGGCAACCTGGGTACGGACGGTTCTGTCGCCTATCTTTTCGAAAAGAAAGGCATTATCAGCTACGCACCGGGGGCGGATGAAGACGCCATCATGGAAGCGGCACTGGAAGCCGGTGCCGATGACGTGGTCGCCAATGATGATGGCAGCATCGATGTCTTCACCACGCCGGAAGACTTTTCCAACGTGAATCAGGCCATGCAGGATGCCGGCTTGAAAGCGGATCATGCAGAAGTCAGCTTCGAAGCCAGCACCAAGGCGGAAATGGACCAGGAAGGAGCGGAAAAGCTCATGCGGCTGGTGGATGCCCTGGAAGATCTCGACGATGTGCAGGAGGTCTATTCCAATGCGGAAATATCCGAAGAGATCATGGAGTCTCTGGACGCTTGAGGATCCTCGGCATAGATCCGGGGTCCCGGGTAACCGGTTTTGGTGTTATCGACAGTGACGGACGCCACAGCCGGCATGTGTTCAGCGGTTGCATCAGAACCAGCAGCAAGGATTTTTCCGCCCGGCTGGGCGAGATATTTTCCGGTATACAGGCTGTGCTCGAGGAGCACGCGCCGGAACAGGTTGCCGTGGAGCAGGTCTTCATGGCCAGCAATCCTTCTTCGGCGCTCAAGCTGGGTCATGCCCGCGGCGCTGCCATCACGGCTGCGGTGGTCGCGGAGCTGCCTGTCTATGAATACACTCCCCGGGCCGTCAAACTCGCCCTGGTGGGGACAGGCGCCGCGGAAAAGGAGCAGGTGCAGCACATGATCCGCCTGCTGCTGGGCGTGCGTCAGCGCATGGGCCTGGATGAATCGGACGCGCTGGCCGTGGCGCTGTGTCATGCCCATACGAACGTCAATGCGAACAAACTGCGGGGACTGTCATGATCGGTTTGCTGCGGGGCCGGGTTCTGGTGAAGCAGCCACCATCGCTGCTGCTGGAAGTCAACGGCGTGGGTTATGAAGTGGAAGCGCCCATGTCCACTTTCTACGATCTGCCCGACGGGGATCAGGAAGTGGTGCTCTACACCCACATGATGGTGCGTGATGACGCCCACAGCCTGTTCGGCTTCATCCGTGAATCCGACCGCGCGCTGTTTCGCAGCCTGCTCAAGGTCAACGGCGTGGGCGGCAAGATGGCGCTGGCGATCCTGTCAGGCATGAGTTCAGACGAGTTTTCCCTGTTCATCCAGTCCGGCGATGTGAAGGCCCTGTGCCGCCTGCCTGGCGTAGGCAAGAAAACTGCTGAACGCCTGATCATCGAGATGCGTGACCGGCTGGACAGGATAGAGGCCGCCTCGCCTCTGCTTGCCGCATCGGGTTCAGCGCCGCAGGCTGGCTCTGCAGATGCTGATGCCGTCAGCGCCCTGGTCGCCCTGGGCTACAAGGCGCCTGAAGCTAGCCGCATGGTCAGTGCCGTATTCGAAGCCGGTATGGACACGGAAACCCTGATCCGTATCGCACTGCAGAACAAGGCCAAAGGTTAAGGCGGCATGGAAGAGAGCGGAAGAATCATCGATCCTGCAGCCCTGTCCGATGACGTGGCCGTAGACCGGGCCATCCGTCCCCGCACCCTGGAAGAATATGTCGGTCAGCCCGCCGTGCGTGAACAGATGGAGATTTTCATCCCCGCAGCCCGGCAGCGCAACGAGGCGCTGGATCACGTACTGATCTTTGGTCCCCCGGGGCTGGGCAAGACGACCCTGGCACATATCATCGCCAATGAAATGGGCGTGCATCTGCACCAGACCTCCGGGCCGGTGCTCGAGAAAGCCGGAGATCTGGCTGCGCTGCTGACCAATATGGAGCCTCACGACGTGCTGTTCGTGGATGAGATTCACCGCCTCAGTCCCGTGGTGGAGGAAGTACTCTACCCGGGCATGGAAGACTACCAGCTGGATATCATGATCGGCGAGGGGCCGGCCGCCCGTTCCATCAAGGTGGATCTGCCGCCTTTCACCCTGGTCGGTGCGACCACCCGGGCGGGACTGCTGACCTCGCCGCTGCGGGATCGCTTCGGCATCGTGCAGCGTCTGGAATTCTACAATGTGGATGACCTGACCCACATCATCCGGCGCTCTGCAGATATCCTGGCCATGGAGATCGAGGAGGCCGGCGCGGTGGAAATCGCCCGCCGTTCCCGGGGAACGCCACGTATTGCCAACCGCCTGCTGCGCCGGGTGCGCGACTATGCCCAGGTGAAAGGCGATGGCCGCATCACGGCGGAGATCGCGGATGCTGCCCTGTCCATGCTGAAGGTGGACAGCAATGGCATCGATCACATGGACCGGCGCCTGCTCATGGCGGTGCTGGAAAAATTCGATGGCGGTCCGGTCGGTGTGGACAGCCTGGCCGCCGCCATCGGCGAGGAACGGGGCACCATCGAAGATGTGCTCGAACCTTTCCTCATTCAGCAGGGTTTTCTCATGCGTACACCCAGGGGCCGCATGGCGACACGGCGGGCATTCGAATATTTCGGCTTCAAACCACGGCAGGATGCGGCGCCAGACGATCTTTTTGGAGATGATTCGTGAACTATCGCTTTCCAGTGAGGGTCTACTACGAAGATACCGATGCCGCCGGCATCGTGTATTACGCCAATTACTTCCGCTTCATGGAGCGTGCACGCACCGAATGGCTGCGTGATCTGGGGTTTGAGCAGGATGTATTGCGCCGTGATTTCGGCATCGTGTTCGTGGTGCGCAGTGCTGCTGCGGATTATCGGGCGCCGGCAATATTCAATGACCTGCTGTGGGTGACGGGTGAGCTGGTCGAGCACTCCCGCACCGCCATGACGATCGGGCA
>DRLF01000340.1 GCA_011051425.1 Thiolapillus brandeum
GCAGCAGGATGGATGAAACAATCAGCAGGCTCCTCAGCTTCATCCTTTCCCTCCCTCAGCTTCCCATGTGCCGGCAGACCACCGGAAAGTCAGAGATCCTCCCGGCTCTTCCCGAACTTTCAGTTTTCTGCCAGCACAGCCGGCCAGGCATTTCATTCCCGCTTTCATCTCATTCACCCCTTGTTCTTTTTCCGCCACAGGTGGAGTAGCTGAACTCGAGGGGATCTGCCGGACCCACCCATCCCGCTGGATGCACGACCTGCCTTCTGTGGAATACGGCCCTGCAGTCATCCGCGTAACGCACCGTCCAGCCACGAAAATCGATGCCGTTCAGGGTTGTCAGTACACGCTCATTGCTCTTGATCCAGCTCACCATGGCATCCAGATCCCGTTCGTTCTGGTAACGGGGCGGCAAGGCTGCCGTTACCAGCTGCGAGCCGGTCAGTACCATTACAGTCAATGCTTTCTTCATCATTCTTCTTCCCCTGCGAGCCTATGCCAGACAACAGTTCCCATTGTGCAGAACGGCCCGGGTTATTCCGGAACCAGTTTCAGCGCTGCCGAATTGATGCAATAGCGCAGCCCAGTCGGCTCCGGACCATCGGAGAATACATGCCCGAGGTGGGCATCACAGCTGGCACAGCAGACTTCGATACGCAGCATACCGTGGCTGCGGTCTTCGCGGCTGGCAACCGCTTCTTCGGAAAGCGGTTGCCAGTAACTGGGCCAGCCCGAACCGGAATCGAACTTGGTTTTGGAACTGAACAGCGGCGCATCACAGCAGACACAATGATAGACGCCAGAGGTCTTTGTATCCCAGTATTTGCCTGTGAAAGGCGCTTCAGTGCCATGCTCGCAGCAGACGGCATACTGTTCATCATCCAGCAGTTCGCGCAATTGCTCCCTGCTGAGTATCTTTTTACCTGTCACATTGTTCACCCTTCTGATACAGATTGATGTGGAAACGCTGATTGTTGCACAATCGTGCGCATGCCTCCTGTTACAATTGCCGGTTTCATCTAAACGACAAGCCAGAACAAGTTGAAACTGCGCCAGAAAAAGATTGCTCCCAAACTGCTTTTCGCCCTGTTTGCTGTCCTGATTTTCATCGCCAGCTACTACCTCGGCAATCAGTATGCCCGTCCACTGGTGAAAGATATCAGCGCTACCGTGTTGCCCAGGCCGGAAAAAATAGGCGGCTTTGTGCTGACTGACAAGGACGGCAAGGTTTTTACCGCGGATTCCTTCAAGAATTTCTGGAATTTTGTCGTCGTTGGCAACCTGTATGACGGTGGTTGTGATAGTCTGCTGCGCCTGTACGTCTCGGCCTGGAACAGGCTGGCCGCAAACCCGGCACTGCAAAAGACGACCCGGATCGTGTTTGTGCAGGCTGCTGCAGGCCCTGACGGGACGGAAAAACTGAAACAGGCCATCGAATTCTATAATCCGGCGTTCACGGCCGTTTCGGGAGACAAAAGGGAAATACAGAAACTTGGGCAGCAGATTGGCCTGTACACCGACAACCCCGGCTGCAACCCCGAAAGCAGCGTGGTGGCCCTGATCAACCCGGAAGGCTATCTTCTGGCATTGTTCACCGGTTCAGACAATCCGGCAGAGATCGCCAGGGATCTGCAATATTTTAACTGAGAATTTCATGCAACCAGGATTCAAAGACAGGTTTTTCACCGCCGCGCTGAAAGTGTTGCCCCAGCACCTGCTGGCAAAGGGCATGTACAAGGTCACCCGCAGCACATGGAAGCCTTTCAAGAACATGCTCATACGGGAAGTCGTATCCCGCTACGCCGTGGACATGTTCGAAGCGGAAAACCCCAGACCCAGCAGCTACCCTTCCTTCAACGCCTTTTTTACGCGGGCACTCAAAGCAGACGCCCGCCCCATCGCCCATCAGTCCGACGCCGTCGCCAGCCCCTGCGACGGCAAGGTCAGTCACGTCGGTTACATCAACCGGGGTAAGCTGATCCAGGCAAAGGGCCATGATTTCGAGTTACTGCAACTGCTGGGCGGGGACCGGGAACTCACCCGGAACTTCGACGGTGGTGCCTATTCCACCATCTACCTGTCTCCACGCGATTATCACCGCGTACACATGCCCCTGAGCGGACGGCTGCGCGGCATGATATTCGTACCCGGTGACCTGTACAGCGTGAGCGAGGCCACAGTACAACTGGTGCCCGGTTTGTTCGCGCGCAACGAGCGGCTGATCTGTGGTTTCGATACCGCCGCTGGCCCCATGCTGGTGATCCTGGTCGGCGCCATCTTCGTTGGCAGCATGGAAACCGTATGGGCAGGAGAAGTGAAGGCCCCCGGTAATACGCCCACAAGCTGGCTCTACGACAAGGACAAGAAAATCATTCTGAAAAAGGGCGAGGAGATGGGACGCTTCAATATGGGCTCGACCGTCATCACCCTGTTTGCCCGCAATCGCGTCAAGTGGGACAAGGCTTTCCAGCCCGGGGTTCGGGTGCGCATGGGACAACGTATTGGCAAGATCATACGTTCTTCAAGGAAAAAACCAGCGTCTCCTCCAGAGTAGTCTTACCCTGCTGCAGCATCAGCAGCCTGTCCAGACCGAGAGCCACTCCCGCACAATCGGGCAAACCGTTTTCAAGGGCCGCGAGAAAATTTTCATCCAGCGGCAACGGCCTCTGCCCCTGCTGCCGGCGCTGACGATTCTCTTCCTCGAAACGCCGTCTCTGCTCCACGGCATCCGTCAGTTCGTGAAAACCGTTGGCCAGTTCCACACCCTGATAATACAGCTCGAAGCGGCTGGCGACGCGGGGATCGCTGGCATTGAGCCGTGCCAGTGAAGCCTGACTGGCAGGGTAATCATAAACAAAGCTCAGCCCCTGCCTGCCCAGGGTTGGTTCTATCACCATGCTCATGAGCAGATCCAGCCACTGATCCCGATGCTCCAGCCCTTCGGCATGAATATCGCGGGAGAGCGCGGCCGTTTTCATTTCCCCGATACCTGCTTCCAGCGGATTCCAGCCAAACGACTTAAAGAACAGTTCGACGTAGGAGATTTTTTCAACCGGCAGCCTTGCGCGCAGACAGGCCATCACCAGTTCTGCGACCTCATCCATGAGATCGTGATGATCGAAGTCTGTCCGGTACCATTCCAGCAGGGTGAATTCGGGATTGTGCCTGGGAC